>CANMHY010000049.1 GCA_947497675.1 Alphaproteobacteria bacterium | reverse complement strand
CCTCAAATCTGATTTTACGTCGCATCGAGCGGGTTATGAGAGCGCGCTTCTGGCGCGCTTTAATGAGAAGGGGGTCTTGAGCCATGAAGAGCATCAGAAAGTGGGACAAAGACGTGAAGTCCTTTTTAAAGAATCTGTCTTAAGCGGGCTTGCACTGGCCGCACAACAAAAAGAATCTCTTCAAACGTCCCAAGCAGAACTTTCTTCTGTTTTAAAAGAAGCAAATCTTGCAAGGGACTTAAGGTCTGATATTGCCCTCACCAATCGTCTTCTCTCCTTAATGGTTAATGAAAGTATTCAAATGCGGGCCCTTCTACTTCAACAGCTTGAGATCAAGAGTGCCGCTTCTTCTCAAAAACTCCCCATTTCTTTAACATCTCAAGATCAAACGCAAACATCACCCTCAATCTTAGCGGCACCTTCAACCTTAACAACAACGCCAACCACAAAGCCCACATCAATTCCAGCCTTCTTAACAAATACCCATGAAAGGCAAGGTCATCATGCCTGATAATAGATGTTATACCTGCGAGATGTTTACCACATTCTATGAATTTGGGATGCAGTATGGCACCGATATCTTTCATGCGCTTTTGTCGCCTGCGCTTATTTTGTTTAATGCGGCTGTGGGCCTTTGGTTCGCGTGGCAGCTTGTCTTTAAAGTTTTGATACAAGGGGAGTTTGAGGCAGCAGGTTTTATAAAGTCTCTCTGTCTTTTTGTTTTTGTGGGAAGCATCCTCCACGGAGCAAGTTTCTTTTGGGACTATATTCATGGCCCTTTTTTGAATTTAGTTTCTGCGATTGCCCAAAAAATAATAACCCTTGGAAAATCTTCTCTGAACGATCCCACCTTTGAAGGCGTCATTAAAACCGTTGATGATGCTCTCAACAGCAGTGTCTTTCAGGTGTGGAATATTCTGATGAATGAAGGAAATTGGTACACTTTAACCATCAAACCTATGATTGGAGCTGTTATTTTGATGGCGCCTTATATTTTTGTGATCTGTATTTTTCTCGCATTTATGTTGGAATTTGTATTTTCAGTCTTGGTTGTGACCGCCATTATGCCGCTTCTCTTGATTTGCCTTGTGTTTGAGGTTTCCCGTGTCTTTACGATAAGTGCCGGCCGGATTGCTCTTACCGGAGCATTAACTTTAATTTTTGCTTGTATTGCCATGGGCTTTACGATTGCTGTGTTTCATAAATTTGGACCTCTAATTCCAGTAAATCTGGAAGGCGCTCATCGAGAGATTTCAGAGTTTGTATTTTCTAAAAGATATTGGGCCATCTTTATTTTGGGTTTTGTCTCTGTCTTTTTCCATTTAAAAGCCTCTACCTTTGCGGCGTCTCTTGCAGGATCTATGGGAGGACCTGGACCTGCTGCAGCTGTGACGGCTGCGGGGGCAGGGATGTATGCACAATCAAAACGCATGGGTTCTCAAATGGTAAGGGGAGGTGGAAAGCTATTGGGGAAAGGCGCCGTGTGGACAGCACAGAAAGTGAGATCTCGATGATGTGAATTGAAGAATATTTTCCTCAATGGAATTTTACTAAAAATCGGTAGGTTAAAAACTTTAAAATTAGAAAGGAATGAAAATGAAAAAAACTTTAAAATTAAGATCTTCTCTTTATAGCGCCGCCCGCATTGGGATAATAGGGAGTATAGCATGGAGCGCAATAGGAGGGAGTTGTTTGACCCAAGTTCAGGGGGTTTCGATGTTTATCTCAAGCATGAAACCTGAGGAGATTAAGCACGTCCATCAGATGCTTAAGGAAAAAATAAGCCATGCCCAAAATCCAAAAGAAAAAGAATTCTTAGAACAAGATCTCTTAAAATTTGAGAAGTCCTACATCAATCCGGATGATTATACACTTGACGTTTCGATTCAAGCAAAAGGGAATGTAGCCTCTTTTAATATAATTGCGACCACAAACGAAAACAAACGCTTTAGCCCTGAGTATCCTTGTGAGGCAAAGGGGAGCCTTAATGGAGACGCCCTTTATGTTCAACCTAAATTGGACGTTAATAAAAAAGGAGATCTTATTCTAAAGTTAAGCATTATCTTAGGACAGGAAGAGTTTTTAGTTGTGGTGCCTTATAAAAATGGCATGGAAGTGATGGACGACCAAAAGACAGCTTCTGGACCTTTAAAAGTTACCTCAAAACTAAAAATAAAAAATAAGGGATTTTGGGGATGAAACGCACGTTGATTTTAATTTTTCTGGCGAGTTTAGGTGTCTCTGGATGCTCTTCTCTTGATGAAACCCCGCGCGGGATTGGGTATGATATGGATGCCCTTAAGACGTCTGCGTGCCCATGCGGGAAAGTATTTTATCGAAACGGGGTACGTATTTAATGAAGTCTCCGGTGAACTTTCCCCTCTTAAATTTATCTCAAACTCCTTCTTCAGGATTGTCCAAAAAGTCATCCCAAAGATCGGCCCAAAGATTGGAAAAAAGATTGGATAATACATCCTGGGCCTGGCTCATTCTCTTAAAGATCAACGTTTTTAAGACATTTAAGAGACTCTCGGATCCTCAAACGTCGTGTGACTCTTCTCCTCTTTTAACACAAGGACGGTTGATAGAAACAGGGCATTCGTACCGTTCTTTTGCGTGGGTTTCAAGGATTTTAGGGTTTGGGTTTTTGAGCTCGATTCTGGTGAATATTATTTTTGCGGTTCTGTTTCTAAATCTCTTTCCTCTAAAACGGGTAGAACCCCTTCTTTTAACTATCAGTCCAAAATCAGATCAGGTTGTACGCATTGAACCTTTCGAGGCTGAAACACAAGGATTTGATGTGATGACAGAAAGTCTTGCACGCGATTACGTTAAAATGCGAGAAACCATTGACTTTCAGACAGAGACCGAGAGGTGGGAGAGGGTTTATTGGCTGAGCTCTTCGTCTGTTTTTGAGACGTTTAAAAACATGATGAATAAACAAGGGAGCGGAATTTATGAAAAAAGGCAGCGAGATAACGTGACGCGCAGTCTTTCTATGAGTTCCCTTTCAACTCTTTCTAAAAATCCCCGCATTCTGCAAGTTGAATGGCAAAGTACAGATTATCAAGACGGCATTGAGATTAACCGAACACGGTGGATTTCTACATTGACCATTCAATACGAGCCTGCAGAGGTCCGGTTTGAGGATCGTCATATGAATCCTGTGGGGTTTGTGGTCGTCAGTTATGGCGTCTCACAGAAAAATGAAGAGGAGGGGGGGTCATGACAAGTCCGCGCCTTAAATATACTCAAAGTATTAAGATTTTTCTACCGGTTATAACCGCCATGTTTGGATTTTGTGAAAGTCTGAGGGCAGAGCTGCCAGAGCATGTTGCGCTTCATGTTGCGGAGCAAGTGGACAGCCAACAAAATGGGAATTATGGCATGTTAGAGAGGCCCGAAAGTATCCCTCTTGGGCAAATTCAAGAAGCTTGGAACGGGGCAGAACCTAATGCTGGGGTTTACAGTGTCAATTTTGATCCAACGCATGTTATCCGTTTAAAGACACGAACCTTTACAACGACAAGCATTATTCTGCCCGATTGGGAAGAGATTCTTGATATTTCTCTCGGAGACAACGATGCTTTTTTGGCGGAGAAAAAAACAAAAAACATTGTAGGAATCATGCCAAGAGGAGAGGGGTGTGACACGACGTTAACAATTATTGGGCAGAGCGGGAACGTGTATGCCTTTTATATAAGAGCTGAAGGCGTTCATAGTAAAAGCCTGCCCGATATTCTGGTTCATGTTCAAGGAAGTTTCCCCAAAAAAAAGACCCTTCTCACAAAAAATGAGAAAGGCCTGAGTTTGGGAAAAATGATGAATAACTTTCACATCACGGACGCAGACTACATCAAAGAAATTCCATTTGCATCAGAAAACGTCACTTTTTCCTTTGAAATGTCAGCAAAAGACCTGGAATCCATTGCAATTGCTCCTCAAAAAGTTTACTCGGATGGGATTTGGACCTGGCTCGACTATGAACACACGTGGGATTCCATAACGCTTCCTGCTGCTTACCGAGTTGTTGATGGTGTTGATACTCCGGTTAACACCCGCATTAAAGACTCAAAAATCATTGTCCATGGGACTCCGCCTTTAACTCTTAAGAGCGGACAAAAAGTTGTCTGCATTATGCCAATAAGGGAATAAGAATGCGGAAAAATCCTGGACTTTTTTACCCTTCCGTATCGTGTTTGAAGCGCATTTCTTCTCTTGTTTTAGAGGTCATCTTGCCGTGCTTTTTATTAAGTGGATGCTGGGAAGATGAAGGCCCCAAAGGCAGAGCTCAAAAAATCTTGCCTCAAACCCCTTTATCTGCAGGAAAAAAGACAGCACTTAACCGCTTAGACATAGAGCCGAAGATTTCAGAGTTTCTCCATTCGTTCGTTTTAAGGCCCCCTCCTGTCTTAGAAACTCCAAAACAAGAGATTACTGATTCCATAGAAGAAATAGAGGAAGAGGGGGGACAAGAGGACCTTTATGATGACACTCTATTTAAAGAGCCTTCAGAAGTTCTCTATCTTTTTAAATCCAAGGATGCTCAAAGCAAAAGATACGAGAGCCTTTTAAGACGAAAGACGACAAGCATCAGAAAGAGTCTCAGCACAAAACATAAAATGCGTCTCAACGCGCGTGATAAAGACTACAAAACCCATCTTAAGGGGATTAAAGAAGACGTCTCAAGCTTTCCCGTGGAGGGGTCCCGAGTTATTACTGCAGATCGGTATATTCCCGTTGTTCTTGAGAATAGTATTAACAGCCAGCTTCCGGGCCGCTTTATTGGCATTGTAGACGAACATGTCTTTGCTAATGAAGGGCGGGGGGTGATTCTTCCCAAAGGAACGCGGATCATTTGTACGTATGAATGCTTAGCAAAAGAAGGAGATACCCGTCTTTCTGCTGTTTGCGGACGTGCCATACGTCCAGATGGTGCAAGTGTCCTCCTCACAAATGCGTATGCAGCTGATCAAATGGCACGAACGGGGGCCATTGGAAAGGTGGATAACCGCATGTGGGAAAAGTATGGATCTGCCTTTATTGTAGCGGGGATTTCGGCGCTTACGGCGGCAGGAGCGAATACGGGAATGAATTCGGCTGTTCATCAATCAGCAAGTAATTTGAGTGTTAATCTTGGGCAGATTACAGCCCAGATGCTTGAGCAAAATGTAGACCTTGCACCTGTCATGACGGTTGCTGCAGGGTCCAGGCTTCAAATTATTCCCATGACGGATATTTGGTTGAGGGAGCCTGAGGAAATTGAAGAAGTTCAAGACGATGAAGATCCTCAAGAGGATGGAGAAGAATTCAATAAAACCGTTTTTAGAAAGACAAGTTAAATGATCCAAAAGCTTTTAAGTAAATATGGAATCTTGTGTTTGGGAGTGCTGATTTTAGTGTTTTCCAAAATAGAAGGGAGTCCGGGAGTGCCAGAAAAGGACAAACCTGTCAGTTTGGAGACAGGCTCTGTGATGACCCTTGGAGATACCTATTTAGGAACTGAAAATGGCAGTATTATGGGGGATATAGGTCCATTTTTATTAGATCAACACTCAAAAAAACATCTAACAGAAAAGAAGATGGAAAAATCCCAGGAAAAGAAAGGAGAGAAGAAAGAGGAAAAGAAAAAAGGTCCGGTATTGCTTTTTGGAAAATTTAAAAAGTTTGGGAATTCTCCGCAAGAAGTAGTTCAAGTCGTTTGGACGGAGATGGGCGTTGAGACAAAAAAAGAGGTTAAAAAAGAGCTGGTATTAGCCAAAGTAGAGTCCATCTTTCGATATAAAAGTTCTATTTTGCCAAAGCTCACAAAATTAAAATTGAAAGGAGATCTAAAGGCTCTCAAAGTTCAAGGTGATCATTTCTTAGAAATTCAACGTCAGAATTTGGACTCCTCTCAAACACTTAAAAAAAAGGAAAGAGTCCTTAAAATACAAAACTCACAAGAGAACGACTCAACATTCGATCAACATGACGAAAAGAAATCCGTAAGAGAAGGTCTCAGCAGAAACTCTGATGCGCAAGTACAAAGCACATCCCAAACCAAAGATAAGGACACAGAAAAAGAGGAACAACACGCCAAAGACCAACAAAGCGATCGACAAGAAAGTGGAAACTCTGATCCTCAAGGCCAAAGAGCCTTTCATCCAAGTTCCCGAAAACGGCAGGGGCAGGAGTTTATACCTTTAAAAATAGATTCTAAAGAGCCAAAGAAAGAAAAATCCCTCGAAAAGCCCTCTCCATCTGACACCATTGATGTTGAAATTTTAAAGGAAGGATGCAGTCCCCGAATTGATGAGATTCAAGAACTGGTGATGATTCAAACACGTTCCCTCACGCGTAAAAATGGAAAGGTTATTAAGGAAGAGCCGTGTTCAGATTCCAATGAGCATTATCCTATTCGAAAGAGATATGAGGGATGCGCCGATAAAGTCTCAAAAGAACAAGGCATTGCCTGCCCCCAATATCAGAGATTTTGGATAGATGGTGCTGGCACAATCCAAGAG
>CANMHY010000048.1 GCA_947497675.1 Alphaproteobacteria bacterium | reverse complement strand
TTACGGAAGATTTCAGGTCTTACGCTTCAGGAGATTCCGCAAAAACTTGGGATAAGCAAGTATACCTTTTACGCGTGGGAGTCGGGGCGAAATCCTATCCGGGATAGAGCAATTCCAAAAATCATTCGTGCTTTTCGTCAGATTGGTATTTATTGTACAGAAGAGTGGCTTATGCGCGGAGAGGGGCTATCTCCGCGACTCAATTGTGAAATTTTAGAAAATATAGATATTTTTGAGAGTGCTCAAGAGGAGGGTTCGGAAAAGATAGAAGATTTTCATGCTGGTATGGCCATTTTTTCTGAAATCAGAATGTTTCAGAAAGTAAATAAAAATACCGACGTTAAATGTATTACAGATGATGCGATGCTCCCTTTTTATGAGATAGGAGATTATGTGGGAGGTGTTCGCTTTTTTGAAGAAGACATCTTTGAAAAAGCACTCAATCGGAATTGTATTATTGAAACAAAACAAGGAGATTTTTTTATCCGACGTCTTTCTCAGGGAAGTTTTAGTGGGTTTTATCACTTGAACGCCCTAAATTTAAACTCAAGGGCTGAAAATTGTCTGATCACAAATGTTCCTATTTTGAGTGCCGTTCCAATCGTTTGGCATCGTAAAATACTGAATTGAAGATCTTGCATCCTTGATTAACCTATGATATTCAAATTGTTCCAATTCTTGATTAAGGTTTCTTAAAGAGAGTAAAATAAGGGCGCATAGCTCAGTGGTAGAGCACTACGTTGACATCGTAGGGGTCAGAG
Organism: Alphaproteobacteria bacterium; assembly: GCA_947497675.1. Classification (GTDB taxonomy): domain Bacteria; phylum Pseudomonadota; class Alphaproteobacteria; order 16-39-46; family 16-39-46; genus 16-39-46. The sequence continues at coordinate 5,749 of CANMHY010000048.1, read as the reverse complement.
GTTCAAACCCTCTTGTGCCCACCATATTTTAAGGGAAACAAAAAAAGAGAGCATTTTTAAATGACAAATTTTGGCTTTTTTATTCGTTTTGCTTTTATTCTTCTTAGTTTTTCTGCATTTTCAAATGAAATTGACGGTAAGATGATCGAACATCAAGAAGTCTTTCTTTTTTCGGAAACATTTGGCGATAAAAATAATCCCGCCATTCTTCTAAATGCAGGCGCAGGAAGCCAATCTATTGTCTGGGCCGATGAATTTTGTCAGAAGCTCTCTGAGAAGGGATATTTTGTAATTCGGTATGATTACCGAGATACAGGTCTTTCTCCTCAAGTTGATGATGAAAAAAATCCCTATAACATTAGAGATCTTGCACAAGATGCTTTAAATATTCTTAAAAAATATAACATCCAAAAAGCACATTTTGTTGGATTTTCAATGGGAGGGCAAATTGCTCAGTTTATTGGAGCCTATTTCCCAGAGGACGTTTTAAGTCTTATTTTAATCGGCACATCAACAGATTTTAGGCCTGGATTTGAGGCTTTTGAAGGTAAATTTAAAAATGAAGGACTCTCTCCTCCCCATCCAAATTATGTGGCGTGGGCAACGCGAAAGGTTGATCTCGAGGCTCAAACCTTGGATGAAAAAGTAGATGATTATGTGAATACATGGCGCCGTCTCGATGGAAATTCTCCAAAGTTCAGAGAGGACTATTATCGGCAAGAGGGCCTTCGAAACTATACGCGTACCAAACTTCAAATGCCCTATCTAAAGCATGCAAAAGCAATGAGAGCGTCCTTTGGGACCCATGAAAAAGCACCAGCCCTTATTAAAGTCCCAACGCTTATTATTCAAGGGGCTCAAGATCCTGTTTTTGGGATAGATCATGGAAAGAGTTTGAACACTCAAATTAAAAATTCAACGCTGATGATTTGGGAGGGTTTTGGGCATGCCATCAGTCCTCAAAATTTTGATCGTCTGATAGACGCCATAGACACGTTTCTTAAAAGCCATTTTCCAATCTGAGTAGAGCGTTACAGACAAGAGCAATTTTTTTACTTAAAAAATGAGGTATAGGATGTTGATTTCGATTCTGACTTTCCAAGGGTATAACGAGCTTGATTCTTTCATCGCTTTTGGTATTCTTAATCGCATTAAGAAGCCTGATTGGCGTAAATATCTGTTGTCCCGAGGAATATGTTACCTCATGGAATGGCCTAACGGTTAAGGCTCAATCACGATTTGAAGACATTGAGAAATCAGATGTTGTGGTTGTTGGGAGTGGCGCCTTAACGCGCGACGTTGTAAAAAATTCTGAATTAATGGATCAGATTAAGCTTAATCCCTCCAAACAACTGATCACAGCTCAATGTTCTGGCGCTCTCATATTGGCAAAACTCGGCGTTCTTGGAAAAATTCCCGTTTGTACGGATTTAACAACAAAGCCTTGGGTACAAGAAGCGGGTGTCGAAGTTCTTAATCAGCCGTTTTATGCTGAAAACAATATCGCAACGGCGGCGGGGTGTTTTTCGGCTCAGTATCTTGCGGCGTGGGTGATTGCAAAGACGGAAGGCGTTAAGGCTGCCTCTGAAGCGCTTCATTACGTGGCGCCGGTCGGAGAGAAAGAAGCGTACGTTATGAGGGCGATGGCGAATATAGAGACGTTCCTTAACTGACTTTAGGGTTGTGAAGATAAGAAACGGATATTTCTAACTTGCCCTGACACCCATCGTTAATCCCAGGCATAATTAAACCTCTAGAAGTTTTTTCAAAAATAGGTGACACTCAAAAAGGATCAAGAGAGCTCTAAAAAAATAAAAAGTAAATTAATTAACCTTTTTACGAGGTTTTTTTGAAGGAACGGGCTGGTGGAAACTTTAAGTGTTACCTTTTCTTATGAAAGTACGCTCAAAATACCTCTTTTAATGGTAGAAGTGACGCCGTTTGATATTTTAATCGGTGTTAAAGTGCCAGGGCAGGCTTCTATTTCTTATGAGAGTCTTAATCCAGTTCCCTTTAAATCTCTTGAAGATGTAGTTTTGAGTTTTTTAGAACGTTTTCCTGAGTTTCAGGAGATAAATTCGGCTGTTGTGGCTCTTCCTCAAAATTTTCTAACCCCCCAACAAACAACGCCGCCGCTTCCCCCCTTTAATACATGGGTGTTTGATCTCTCTCTTTTCAAAAAGGGAACAGGACTTTCAAATGTCATTTTTATAGATCGGGCAACCGTCATTGGAAAAGCAGTTCCTTTGTTAATGGCCAGCGATTTTTTTGTATTTTCAGGGCAGCAGGCCGCTTATTTTAATGTTCCTAAAAGCACCCTTATGATTGCTGTGACCGATGAAACCTATGAAAGCTCCTTTTTATCCTTTAATGAAGCTTCAAAAAATTGGGTAAGCACAAAGAGTTTGGTCAGCAACCTTGAGCTTAATACACATAATGAGTCTTTTCAGGGCGTTTTAAATGCGATGGGTCAAGATGTCTCCTTTCCCTTTCCAACCCTTACGTTCTTTTTTAGTAATCAGGGAATTGAAAAACTATATGCCACCCTTTATGAAGACAATAATATGGAAATATTTTTACAGCGGCAAATTGAGATCTCTCCAATGGTGCTTCAAAAAGGAGCTCCAACAGATGTTGATTCTTTAGAATTGAATAATGTGATCACAAGATCTTCCTTAGAGGGACTGGATGTGAGTATCTCTGCAGAGCCGATAAGCCCTCACGCCATAAGAAATGCAAGCTCTTTTTTGCCTCTTTCTCTTAAAAATACACTTTCTGCCTATCAAGATGATTTGAACTGGAATCTCTTAAGAGCTCTTCCGTTTGAGGCAATTATAAAGGGTGCTTTTTCATTTAAGGGCATTCCTTTCGACTCGAATTCTTTTCCTGTGTCTTCAATCATCCTCCCGTCTGCCCTCGAGAAGTTTTGCTTTGATTGTCTTAATATGTGGTCAGCCCTTCTTGGAGAGACTTTAGGCCAGCAAGCTCTTATCTTAAATGCAACAGGAGGCGTCTTCCTTTCGGGACGCCTTCTCCTCTTGATTAAGACACTCTTGAGCCATCTTTCGCTCAATTCCACCTTTGAAAAAGAAATATCTGGTCAAGCCTCTTTTACGGAAACTTCTTTTGCATTGATTACGAACCCGACGCCTGCTTTTTTAGGAATGATCTCTTTTTTTGAGGACCAGAGTTAATCTCCATACCATTAATCCCTAAAAAGCCTTAATCTGTGGCCGCATTTTTCTTATTTTTTAAATGCGCGAGATTTTCGAAAGGGAAATACGTGGATGTTTTTTTCTGTGTTGAGTCTTCTTCTGAAAAAAGTTCCATTTTTCTGTTATCCGTTGAAGGAGATTTTTTTTTGTGTTCAGAGGCCCGCGGGTAGGGATTGAGGGCAAGACTTAAATATTGAGCCATAATCTCTCCAATTTCGAGAACGCCTTCAGAATCAAGGGTTTCAATGGTTTCCTCTTCTCCTGTCAAAATAAGATCTTCGGTGTCTTCATCATTTTCTGAGAGGGAAGTGTCTTGAGCTGTAAAATAGACGGTTTCCTTAACATGATCCTCAAAGGGGTCGAGTGTCTTCACGCACGTATAGGTCACATCTGCTTCAAAATTTGCTTGGAGAGGATAGATTTTAGAATGTTGTGAATGAAGAAAAAAAACAGTCATCTCAAATTTTTTGAGAGATTCAAGTCCAAAGCGTTTGGCAAGCTTTGAGCATTCCTTATCGGTTGCTGTAAAATGGAGAGGTTCTCCTTCAGCGGCGCGAAGAGGGATGTTAACAAGACGGGAAAATTCAAGAGATGAAGGGGTCATCAGGGGCTCTCCAAAAGGTTAATTCAGATCTTAACCATAGTTTATTTTTAAAAAAAATAAAATAAGAGAATACACGTAACTTCTCGAGGGTATTATCTGAAAGGCTATTTGAGACCTCTCATTGAACATAAAAAAGGCGCAACTTTCCCGCATTTCCTTTTGTGCATAATGGATTGACAACTGAAAAACTGTTGACGTAAGATAAAGCAAATGCGGGGTCGAATGTATAAACATAGAAGAAAAAAGTCATAAGGCCTCTCTGATTTTTATAAATAAAAACAATACGGAGTCTCAAAATGAAACTAAAAACAGTCGATTTATTATGTGCATCATTGGTTCTAGCTCAGCTTATAAGCATGGAGGCATTGGGAACAAATCTCTCTTCAACCAAATCAAGAATAATTATGGGCTCTGTCAAAGATGCAAGTAGTTCGAATCTAATGACTTCGATTAATCAGTTAGAGGTCAATCTCGAAGCTGCAAAAGGAACGGATGCCTATCATGTTGCTGAAGATAACACAGTTGACTCTCCTCAAGATCAACAGGAGCATCAGAATACGCTCCAAGCTCAGAATGAGCTTCAGCTCGCAATTCAAGAAATCGCAAATGGGCTCATAAAACAGGCTCAGAAACTTGAAAAGAACGGCGCATCAATTTCAGGAAAGGCATTAGAGGCTATTTTAGATGTCTCCTCAATGGTAAGGTCTTCTGAAAATTTTGTTGCTGAAGGGAAAGATGCTACCCATGCCAAAATTCATGAAAACTTTAAGAGAATATTGAGGGATTTATATAAAGTGCGCATGGCTTATTATATGAATCTAAGCACTGATTCATCGGGGGATTCTAAATTGATACAAGATCAAATAAGGAGAGCAGAAATTGCTACCGAAAAACTCGCAGAAGACTTACAAGTCCATTATGATAAGGTCCAGGAACGCGATGCTAAATCCAAAGGGTAATTTGGAAAAGTAGCGCTCTCTAATTCTTTCAACTAACGTTGGGGGAAGGAAAAAAGAGTCTCAGTTTTTCTCGTAGCACCAAATGGTGGCGGGGGGGAAATTCTTAAGCACGAATCCTGCACGACGCTTTGAAAGCCCAAACTTGTGTGACGCAAGAGAAGAAAAAGGGCTGTAGGTGTATTGAATAAATCTGCCGTTTTTAGTGAGACTCTTAAAGCTTGCATCAACAATGTCTTTTTGGACAATTTTAGGCATATTTAAAAGAGGCATCCCTGAGACAATGGTCGAGACTTTCCCTAAAAATTCAGGAGGAATTAAGTCTGGAAGGTTTATGGCATTTCCATGGAGAACAATCACATTTGGAAAGCGTTTTTTAAGGTAACTGACAAGAATAGGATCAATCTCAATAACATAGAGTTGATTTTCAGGGACGCCGGCCTTTATGAGCTCTTCGGTTAAAATGCCTGTTCCGCCACCGAGTTCAACAACAATTTGGTGGGGAGAGACGAGGACCTCACGGCCAATAAGACGCGCGAGAGATCTTGAGCTTGGAAAAAAAGCCCCAATTTGAAGGGGGTTTTTGAGCCATCTTTTAAAAAAAACAAAGTGTTCTTCATGCCGAGGTTGATTTTTTTTTAAGGAGTGTAAGGTCATAAAAAAGAGTATCTCTGATTAAATTAAAGAAGAAGAATTTATGGAAGGAATCTACAGGAAAGTTTGAGCGTGAATCAAGGGGAAATTTTTTTAAAAAAGAGAGCCTTAATGATTTTGTGAGATTAAAAATATTGTCCCGAGAGAGAGACATTTAAAAATGGCTTTTTTTAGCATTTCCAAAGAAGAGAAAACATGCTATTTTTGTAAGCATTCACCAAGATTATGGAAGGATACAAAAATCTGGGAGTTTTCCTGAGAAGAGGATGTTTAAAGCGTCTGTGGCACTTATGTCATTTTTTTGACACGTGAGGAGATAA
>CANMHY010000047.1 GCA_947497675.1 Alphaproteobacteria bacterium | reverse complement strand
AACTTTAAAAATAAGCCTCAGACAAAGGATTTTTACGGCGTTTCCTCTTCTTAACACCCTGTTCTTTAATTCTTTTTTAAAAATTCTAAAGTTTTTTCGTTTTAGAGGCTTTAAATTGATCTATTTTTGTCTTCACACATAATTGCTGTTTTAATTGATCCCTTCTTGCTTAAAATCGATAAAAATGATAAATAGCGGTAGTGTTTATTTTACAAGGAATTAAATTATGTCAACGACAGACTCTACCCCTTCAGCTCCTGATCCATTGAAGCCCCAAGTTGGTGGCATCGCTGCAGATCGTTTGAAAAGCTTTATCGAGCGCCTTGAGCGCCTTGAGCTTGAAAAGGTTCAACTTCAGGACTTCGTAAAAGATGTTTTTGATGAGGCAAAGTCAGCAGGGTTTGATGTTAAAGTTATCCGTCAAATCCTAAGGCTTCGAAAGCAAGATGCAGAAACCTTAGCTGAACAAGAAGAGCTTCTTGATCTCTATAAGCATGCACTCGGGATGATTTAAAACGAATATAGGCGTTTTTTTCTTAAAACTGTTCTCCTGGACGAACGCCAAAAAGCCCGTTTTCTTGAACAAACCCTTTGAAATCTTGTGCTTTTATAAGACACCATGCGCCATCGCAGCTTTTAATTTCAACGAGCACGCCTGTTTCCAAATGTGCTAAAAGGTTGCTTTTTATATCAGGTTTGCTATAAAGAGAAAGAATTTTGGACTGAACAAGGCCGGTCTTTTTCTTTTTAAGCATTGTTTTATTAATCCAGGCCTCGTCCCCATTAAAGTCTTTAATTTTACGCCAATGCTCATATTCCTCTAAGACTTGCACGGGAATATCGGACTTTACAAAAATCCACTCGATGGGATAGGACATGCCAGGTCCACAGCGTGCATTAATTTTAGAGGCTTTGAGAGACGCAAAATAGGGGTAAGAGGGGGTGGTGTTTTTAGAGTCTTCTTTGCACCCCAGTGTTACCAGTATCCCAAGTCCAAACCCTGCCCAAAGAAAGAGAAAGGAAAGATTTTTTAAAATCTTTAAGAAATCCAATAGAGGACCAATCCAACAAAAGCAGCGCCAACAACAATCATAAAAATTCTCCAAATTAAGGGGTTTTTGATATTCACCAAATGGACTATAAACTTTAGAAACAAAAAAAGGAATATTTTTTGTTAAAAAAAGAAAGGATGAAAAAGGATAATATGAAAAAATATGTAATATTAAGGTATTTGGGAATTCTTTTTTTGAGTCTTATGGCGTCGGACCTTATGGCAGAGGGGGACCTCGTTCATGATGCTTGGCAGGTGAGAACAAGTTCTAGGGATGCAAAAAAAGCTTTTTATATGACAAGTCTTCCTGAGTCTCAGAGTGGAAATTTTAAAAAACGAGGTCAGACCTTTATCAGTATTACGTCGCGGCCTGATCAAAAAAGCTTCAATGTTTTTAGTCTCACCGCTGGATATGACTATAAAGAAGAAAGTTCTGTCAAGATTTCTGTTTTTACAGAAGACAAAAAGAAGCTGAAAGATTTTGAACTTTTTACGCAAAATAATATGGCGTGGGCGGCTGATGATAAAATGGATCAAGAGCTTGTCCAAGCGATGAAACAAGGCGAGATCCTCGTTGTTGAGGGCATAAGTCAAAAAGGAACCATCTCGACAGATACCTACTCTCTCAAAGGCTTTACATCGGCTTATAAAGAGCTTGAAAGTGTTTCCAAAAAATCATGAAACCTGATTTATCAAAACCCCTCATTGGTGAGAGTCGAGAAAATCTTCAAACGATTTTAAAGGCCTGGGAACCTTATCGTATTCGGCAGCTTTTTTCTTGGATTTATGAAAAAGGAAGTGTTGATTTTGAGACCATGACGTCTTTATCAAAATCACTCCGTCAAGTCTTGTCAGAGGACTTTAATCTTGAGAGACCGCTTATTTCAAAGGCTCAGGTTTCTTCCGATGGAACGCAAAAATGGCTTTTAAAACTTCGCGATGCCCAAGAAATTGAAACAGTTCACATTCCTGAGGTGACGCGCGGAACGCTTTGTATTTCATCACAAGTCGGATGTACGTTGACGTGTAAATTCTGTCATACGGGGACCCAGACCTTGGTTCGGAATCTAGAAGCGGGGGAGATTTTAGGGCAAGTTTTTGTAGCACGTGATGTTTTTGGAGAGTGGCCTTCCCCTCTTGGAAAAAGACATGTTTCTCACCTTGTTTTTATGGGAATGGGAGAGCCCCTTTATAACTATGAGAATGTTGCAGAGGCTTTGAAGATTCTCATGGACCCTCAAGGCCTTGCGTTTTCCCGGCAAAAAATAACTTTGTCGACCTCTGGGGTTGTTCCAAAGATTGAAGCCTGTGGACGCGAGCTTGGGGTACGTCTTGCAATTTCTCTCCATGGGGTACGGGATGATGTTCGAGATGTCCTTGTGCCTTTAAATAAAAAGTATCCCCTTAAAGATTTATTGGAGGTTGTTCGGGCTTATCCAGAGATTTCCAAAACAGATTATGTCACTTTTGAATATGTGATGCTGAAAAATGTGAATGACTCTGAAAAAGATGCAAAAGAATTGGCGCGCCTTATTCGCGGAATCCCTGCAAAAATAAATCTTATTCCTTTTAACCCGTGGCCCGGTGCGTCTTATGAGTGTTCCGATCTTAAAACGATGGAAAAGTTCTCTGAGATTCTCAGGCATCATGGATATCCGGCGCCCCTTCGCAAGACGCGCGGGCAGGATATTCTTGCGGCGTGTGGTCAGCTGAAGTCAGAAAGCATGCGTGTGTCCAAGAGCAAAATGGGGGGATGCTCGAAAGTTGAGTAAGTGTTGATTTAGGTTTTTAGACGTTGATGGATGGATGAATTTTTCTGAAAAAAACGTATTCAAGGAATTGCAAAATGAAAAAAAATAACTTTGATGGGTTTTCCATAGAAATTTTTCAAGAAGAAGAAAAAGAGGGCGGAGAATGGATTTCTCATTTTGAGGAACTTCCAGGTGTTTCTGCGAGTGGAGAGAGCCCAGGGGAAGCGTTGAAAGAACTTCAAGAGGCTTGGTCTTTGATGAAAGAAAGCTACAAAAAGCATGGGGAGCCCATTCCAATAGTACCCTCAAAGTCCAAGTGCATTTTTAACGGTTTCTAAAGAATGTCCTTCTTTTCTATTCAAGGCTTCCAAAAGCCTTGAAAGGTTCTTTGGAGACTGACAAAGATAGATGGTTTCTTGAAGGGAGCTAAAATCACCTTCAGAAATGAGTCCAACATTTTCTGTTTTTTTTAGAGTTACAAGAAGAGGCGAGTGACCTAAACAAATGCGATCAAAGTTCCTCTTTAACTGTTTTTTAAGGTTGCTAAAGATAAGGACAAAATTCATTTTTCTTCTCCAAGTTATCGAGTAATCTTACAAGAATTTTATCTCTTTATAAAGAGTTAGAGGTATTTTTTTGGTCTTTATTCAAAACAATTAAAAAGTCTTGACCTTCAAGCAACATAGAAGATTCTCCTTCTCTTTAAAAAAATTTTCCGATTTCCCTTTAAATCTTCAGAAAGAAGGCTTATATTAAAGATGTTGGGTTAAACCAGCTATGGCGATAAACGGTCAGTAGAATAAGCGGGACGGACCCGGGGGCGGTACCCGGCACCTCCACCAAATAGATCGAAATATCATGGATATTTCAAAAGTCTTAAGGATTCTTAAGTCTCTTTGGGGGTGAAATAGGATCGACGTACGTGGTAAAGGCTTATCTTTCGCTCGGTATGGTATCCGCCGAAACGGGCTAATATTGTAAATGCAAACGCAAATACACCAATGGCTATGAATGACAATCACGGGTTTGTAGCAGCTGCTGCTGCCTAATTGTTATTTTAGCACGCGGTCGGGGGGCACCGGGCAACAGAACGCCCCCACTTTCATGGTTAAGATCGGGTTAAAAGAAGGGAAATCCTTCTTTTTTATTGACGTTTTGAGGACAAGTCGTTAAAAATAGATCCCATGATGAAAACTTCTTTCGCCTCTTTCTTTGTTAATCTGAATCTCCTGGCAGCGGGTGCTGCCCATTAATTGTATTTTTCCCCTTATTCGTGTTTATTTGTAGAAAAACTCCCCAAAAGTGTTGGGGACTCTAGAGGATTTTGAAAGATGACGTTTTATCGATTTTCTGAGTGGACGACGTGGTTTTTGGCATCATTTTTTTATGCCTACCAGTATGTGTTACGGGTCATCCCCCGTGTTTTGATGCCAGATATTATGCAGAAATTCCAAATTGATGCGGCCATTTTTGGTCAATTTTCAGGTTTTTATTACTTAGGGTATGTGTTGATGCATATTCCCCTTGGAATCCTTCTCGACAGAGTGGGTCCTAAAGTTATTCTTCCACTTTGTATTGTATTGACATCCCTGGGACTTCTTCCCCTTATTTATACTGATTTTTGGCTTTATCCAGGGCTTGGTCGCGTCTTGATTGGCATGGGATCTTCTGGCGCAATTTTGGGTGTTTTTAAAGTTATTCGTATGAACTTTAAAGAGGATCATTTTACGAGGATGTTGGGTATTTCTGTTGCCATTGGGCTTTTGGGAGGCATTTATGGTGGATGGCCTATTCATAAACTCCGGGAATATTTAGGCTGGGAACAAGTCCTATTTCTCCTTATTGGGATTGGCGGCGTTCTTGCACTTCTCTTTCTTATCCTTATCCCAAGGTTAAAACCCGAAGTGCGGAGTTCTGAAAGGACATTGTTTTCGGATGTTAAGTCTGTTTTTGGGAATAAAAAGCTGCTCTTGATCTGTCTCTTGGGAGGATTGATGGTGGGGCCTCTTGAAGGCTTTGCTGATGTATGGGGAAGCGCTTTTTTAGTTAATTATTACGGATTTACAAAAGAAGCGGCCTCTGCACTACCAGATTGTATCTTTTTTGGGATGTTGATTGGTTCTCCCCTCTTAAGTTATGTTGCAGATAAAACAAAAGCTTATTATGCCCTTATTATTTTATGTGCCTTTGGGATGGCTTTTGATTTTATCTTCCTCTTGATGGGGTGGGGGACAGTCTTCACCTTATCTTTGGTTTTCTGGAGTGTGGGTGTTTTATGCTCCTATCAAATTTTGGTGATCTATAAAGCAACAACGTATGTAAAGTCGAATCTTGTTGGGTTAAGCACAGCGATTGCCAATATGATTATTATGCCGTTTGGATATGTGTATCATACTGGCATTGGAGAAGTGATGAACCTTTTTGGAGATGAGAGAGCCCTCGGAGACATTGGAGACTATGGAAAAGATGCTTTTGCAGCTGCGATTGGTCTTATTCCCCTCGGGCTCTGTGTGGGCGGTTTTGGGTTTATTTTGGTTGTTCTTTCTGAAAGAAAGAGGACGTATAGAACCGTTTAGAAATTTTGCCCCTTGTTCAAAGAAGATTGCTCTTCTAGAATCAGGCGTCCTTTGGTAAGGGGCACTTCGCATGCTTTAAATAATGCCTTTTAAAGGAAAGAGACGTCTTTTTATGAATCTTTCACGCTTTCTAAATACACGTATTTTGTCCGTTGGAATTCTGGGAATGCCACCGGGGCTTTTATTTGTACTCATTATGTCAACCTTGCAAATTTGGTTGACTGAAGCAGGACTGAGTAAAACGACGATTGGGCTTTTTGCTTTTGCGGCCATGCCCAATGCCTTAAAATTCTTATGGGCCCCCCTCATTGATCACATTCAACTGCCCATTTTTGGACGTCTTTTGGGACGCAGGCGCAGTTGGGCCATTTTTTTTCAAATTGGGTTGATGCTCTCTTTGCTTGGGCTTGGGTTAAGCTCTCCAGCTCAAAATTTAGGACACATGATTTTTTGCTTAACGCTTGTTTCATTTTTTGGGGCCAGCCAAGAAATTGTTTTAGATGCGTATCGTATAGAAATTCTGAGCCCCAATGAATATGGCATTGGCGTCACCTCAAATGTCCTGGGGTATCGACTTGGAACGATTATGGGAGGTGCTGGGGCTCTTTATATAGCTGCTTTTTATGGGTGGTTTTTTGCCTATGCAGGCATGGTTTTTTGTATTTTTTTGTCAAGCATTGTTATTCTTTTGAATCCGGAACCAGAGCCTGTAAAATCAGATTTAATGAAAGAACGTCAAGAAAAAGCGCTTCATTATATGGAAGTCCGTAAAATTCAAGGGTTTTTTGCTAAAGTCATGGCGTGGATTTATGGGGCTGTTATTGGTCCTTTTAGTGAGTTTACCCGTCGAAAAGATTGGATTTTGATTGTTTTTTTGATTCTGATATTTAGGTTGGGCGATAATTTAATCAATAACATGGCCAATGTATTCTACTTGAACATTGGGTTTACCGTTATTGAAATTGCGAATGTCACTAAATTTTTTGGCGTGTTTGCAACCATTATAGGGGGTGTTTTAGGAGGATTTTTATCAAGTCAAATTGGGTTTTTGAGAGGGCTCTTAATTGCCGGGATCCTTCATACAATCTCCAACACAATGTTTATTGTTCTCTCTCAGTATGGGTCTCAAGTTGATCTT
>CANMHY010000046.1 GCA_947497675.1 Alphaproteobacteria bacterium | reverse complement strand
GTTGCACGTACAACAATCCGACTTGCATCTGCCTGATCGACAACACCTCCGCGCAAAGCGACGACAGTTGCACCAGAATCATGAGCCACGGGTCCTTCCATTCCTGTCCCCACAAGAGGCGCTTCAACACGGACCAATGGAACGGCTTGACGCTGCATGTTAGATCCCATCAATGCACGGCTTGCATCATCGTTTTCTAAGAACGGAATTAAAGAGGCAGCAACCGATACAATCTGCTTTGGTGAAATATCAATCAAATCAATATCGGTGGAAGCCGCCGTCACAAACTCAGATTTTTCACGGCACGTTACAAAATCATCCGCAATTTTGAAATCTTTTGTAAGGGACGTATTTGCCTGAGCAATAATGTGCTTTCCTTCTTCCATAGCAGAAAGATAAACAACTTCATCTGTGACGCGCCCGTCAATCACCTTCCGATAAGGTGTTTCTATAAACCCATATTTATTAATGCGGGCATAGGTCGCAAGAGAGTTGATCAATCCAATATTTGGACCTTCTGGCGTTTCAATGGGGCATATGCGCCCATAATGGGTTGGATGAACGTCACGCACTTCAAAACTTGCGCGATCACGTGTTAATCCTCCTGGCCCTAAAGCTGAAAGACGGCGTTTATGGGTAATTTCTGAGAGAGGATTTGTTTGATCCATAAATTGAGAAAGCTGTGAAGATCCAAAAAACTCCCGAATGACGGCCACAACAGGTTTTGCATTAATAAGATCGTGCGGCATCACCGTATCAATCTCAACAGAGCTCATCCGCTCTTTCACAGAGCGTTCCATCCGAACAAGTCCAAGTCGGAATTGATTTTCAAGGAGCTCTCCAACAGAGCGAACCCGTCGGTTTGCAAGGTTGTCGATATCATCAATTTCACCGCGACCATCTTTCAAATCAACTAAGACTTTCAAAATTTCAAGAATGTCTTCTTTTCGAAGGATTCTAACCGAGTCTTCTGTTGTGAATCCAAGACGCGAATTCATTTTCACACGACCGACCGGTGAAAGATCATATCGATCTTGATCAAAAAAGAGGTTGTTAAAAAGAATTTCTGCCCCTTCAAGGGTTGGAGGCTCACCAGGACGCATAATACGATAAATATCAAGAAGAGCTTCTTCACGAGAATTATTCTTATCTGCCGCAAGTGTATTACGTAGATAGGGCCCTATATTTACATGATCAATCGCCAATGTTGAAAGTTCTTTGAGATTTACTTTCTCAAACTCTTTTAAAAGAAGGGGCGTAATCTCTTCACCGGCTTCGGCATAGATCTCTCCAGTTTTTTCATTAATAACGTCCACGGCGAGGTATTTTCCAACAACCTCTTCCAAATCAAGGAAGATCTTGTTCAGCCCCTCTGAACTTAATTTCTTGGCTTGCCGTGCTGTTATTTTTGTTCCTGCTTCAAAAACGACTTCTCCAGTCTCAGAATTCACAAGAGGTTTCTCAAGCTTAATTCCGCGCCAAGACTCAGGATTGAACGTAAGTTCCCAGCCCTCACCCTTTCGCGTATAGAGAATTGTTTCATAGAAGAAGGTAAGAATTTCATCTTTTGACATACCCGTTATTTCAAAAGGACTCAAAACACGATCTTCTTTTTTAGCCTTTTCACTCAATGCTTCAGTTTCTGCACTATCCAAACACATTAAAAAGGTACTAACAGGGATTTTTCGTCTGCGATCAATACGAACCTGAACCAAATCTCTCGGATCAAATTCAAAATCAAGCCAAGAACCACGATAAGGAATAACGCGCGCAGCAAAAAGATACTTCCCGGAAGAATGTGTCTTTCCACCATCATGATCAAAAAACACACCAGGAGAACGATGCATTTGAGATACAATAACGCGCTCTGTACCATTAATAACAAATGTTCCGTTATCCGTCATCAGGGGAATATCCCCCATATAAACGTCCTGCTCTTTAATATCTCGAACAGATTTTACGCCAGAGTCAGGATCAACATCCCAAACAACCAGACGTAAGGTCACTTTCAAAGGAACCGAATAGGTCATATCTCTTTGTCGACATTCTTCAACGTCATACTTTATTGAGCCAAACTCGTATCTCACAAACTCTAATTGAGCACGCCCTGAAAAATCTGAAATTGGAAACCCAGACTTTAAAACAGCCTGAAGCCCAGCATTTACACGCTTATCAGGACGGGTATACATTTGCAAAAAGCTCTCATAGGACGACTTTTGCACCTCAATTAAGTTTGGCATGGGAGCAACTTCAGGAATCTGTCCAAAGCTTTTACGAAAACGCTTACGCTCAGTGAATGATCGTGACATGGATATACACCTTCGATAAAATGTCTTTACTGCATCGTTTTTTTAAAAAAGATCTCTAGACTTTCCATAAATTTTGAACCCCTTAAATAATTAAACAAGGTATCAATTCTCTTAAAAATCTAAAACCTCTTCTTCAAAAAATTCATGCGACAAAAGGAGAGGTAAAAACCTCTCCTCTTTTCTTGATCGGATTTCTTAGAAAGTACTTTTATATATCATTAGATTCTAAATACACTTCTTAACTGTTTTTACAAACTTAAAAGAAACTTATCTTTCTATCTCAAGATATTTTCTTAAAAAAGCTTACTTTCTAATTTACCCTGCAACGAAAGCCAAGAAAACCTTCTTGCTTTTATTTTGCTTCAACTAATTACTTAACTTCTACAACAGCACCGACGCCTTCAAGAAGCTTTTTCATTTTTTCTGCATCATCCTTGTTTAAGGCTTCTTTAACAACCTTTGGTGTTCCAGGTGTTGCAGCTTCAACGAGATCTTTCGCTTCTTTTAATCCAAGGCCTGTAATTGTTCTAACTTCTTTAATAACATTAATTTTGTTAGGACCAGCTTCTTTTAAAAGAACATCAAATTCAGTTTTTACTTCTTCTTCAGGAGCAGCAGCTGTCGCAGCCGCTGCAACAGCAACAGGAGCCGCAGCGGAAACGCCCCACTTTTCTTCAAGCATTTTACTTAATTCAGCTGCTTCTAAAACGGTAAGCTTGGATAATTCATCAACAATCTTGTCTAACTGAGCCATGAGTACTCTCCTTTATAATCATCAAAAATAAATACATCAAAAACGGACTTAAGCGGCCTCTTTTGTTGCATATGCATTTAAAACACGTGCCAACTGAGCAGCTGGCGCTTGCATTAATGTCGCTACACGCGTTGCAGGAGTCACTAAAATTCCCACAATTTTTCCGCGCAATTCGTCGAGAGAAGGTAACAGTGCGAGCTGTTTAATGCCTTCTGCATCTAGAAGTTCTCCATTCAAAGATCCTCCTACAATTGAAAATTTTTCATTTGTAGAAGCATATTGAACAGAAATTTTTGCAGCAGCAATTGGATCCTCTGAAAAAGCCAAAGCCATTGGCCCTGAAAACATACTTTCAAGCCCTTCAAACTTTGTCCCTTTTACGGCCAACCGCGCCAAGGTATTCTTTGTTACCCGATAAAAAGACTCTCCAAGGCGCATTGTATTACGCAAATTACGAGATTCCGCAACTGTAAGACCTGTCTGCTGTGTGACAACAACCAGCCCTGCATGACTCAACGCATCTCGAAGAGAAACAACAAATTGTTCTTTCGTCGCACGATCCATGGATATCTCCACTAACTTTTATTGGTGTTTAACCAGTCCAAGCGAGACAAAAAGTCTCTTTGTTAAATCCATACTAGAGCAAGGTTTACTCATGTCCCAGATGATCTTTAAAGATCAATTCCGTCTCCTGCAGGCTAAAATGCCATAGGCACTTTGCTTAAAGATTTCTCTACCCACACTCTTGGACAGTAACGTCACGAGCCCATAGTCACCAAAAAAACAACAGAAAAACTATTCTGTTATTTTTATTTTTACATTTCCAGAAAATTAATTCTTAAAACATTGTGCTTATATACAGAAACAAAACATAAATTGCAAGCCTCTCTTTATAAGCAATTTTTAAAAGGCTTTCCCAGCACTTCAAATCAGGAAAGCCTTTTTTAAAAAATTTAAGAATTCCTTACTTCTGAGAGATCTATTTTGACACCAATTCCCATCGTTGAACTTAAGGTAGATTTCAAAACATAAGATCCTTTTATTCCTTGTGGCTTTAGCTTTAAAAGCGCATCAAAAAAAGCTTTTGTATTCTCCTCGAGATTTTTCTCAGAAAAACTCGCTTTTCCAATTCCAGCATGCACAACGCCTCCGCGATCAGCTCGAAACTCTACCTGTCCAGCTTTACAAGCTTTAACAGCTGCAGCAACATCCATCGTGACCGTCCCTAATTTCGGGTTTGGCATGAGTCCACGCGGACCTAAAGCTTTTCCGAGACGTCCCACAAGGACCATCATGTCGGGGGTTGCAATGCAACGATCAAAGTCCATCCGACCCTTTAGAATTTCTTCCACCAGCTCTTCTTCACCGACAATGTCCGCACCTGCTGCACGTGCCTCTTCTGCCTTTGCAGCACGGGCAAAAACAACCACCCGTAAAGTTTTTCCTGTGCCATGAGGCAGTTGAACCACACCACGGACGGACTGCTCAGACTTACGAGGATCCACATTTAGATTAACAGAAACATCAACTGTCTCATCAAATTTTGCTGTTGCTCTCGACTTAACAAGCTTCACAGCTTCGGTCAAGGAATATGTCGCCATAGGATCTATGCCTTCATAAGCCTTTCTTAAACGTTTTCCCATATGTGACATCTTCTTACTCCACCACTTCAATATTCATTGAACGCGCTGACCCAATAATCATCTGAACAGCTCCCTCAAGAGCGTTCGCATTTAAGTCAGGCATTTTTTTCTCAGCAATTTCACGAATTTGGGCCATTGTAACCTTTCCCACAGAATCACCACGTCCTGGTGTGGTTGACCCTTTTTTAATATTCGCTGCTTTTTTTAAGAAAAATGATACAGGTGGTGTTTTTGTAATAAAGCTAAAAGTACGATCCGCATACGCTGTAATAACAACAGGAAGGGGGGTTCCAGCTTCAACACCCTGTGTTTGAGCATTAAACGCTTTACAAAATTCCATAATGTTCAGGCCACGTTGACCCAACGCCGGTCCAATAGGCGGGGATGGGTTTGCTTGACCTGCCGGAACTTGCAGTTTTATATAACCAGCAATTTTTTTTGCCATAAGTCTTCTCCACTCATAAAAAAATAAATATTTAAAGGATTTACTCTATTTCCTTTAAACACGGGTGTTAGCGGTTCCAAGGTTTCCCTCTTACGATTCTGGCCGAATCTCCCGCAAAAAAACAAAAGTTTCCTTCTGTTATTTTACTTTTTCAACCTGGGAAAATTCCAAATCTACCGGGGTTGAACGTCCAAAAATTGAAACAGCAACTTTAAGACGTGATTTCTCTTCATCAACTTCTTCAACAATTCCATTAAATGAGCTAAAGGGTCCATCACAGACACGAACTTGCTCCCCAATCTCAAAAATAATAGAGGTTTTTGGTTTTTCAGCACGTTCTTCCACTTGCTTGATAATTCGCAAAGCTTCTTCTTCCGTGATAGGGCATGGTTTTCCACGCGCCCCCAAAAACCCATTTACTTTTGGAATACCTTGGATTAAATGCCAAGTATCTTCCGTTAAAATCATTTTAACAAGAATATATCCCGGAAAAAACTTTCTTTCCGTCCCAACTTTTACGCCCCGCCTGATTTCAATAATCTCTTCTGTCGGAACAAGGATTTCGACGATACTCTCTCCATACCCCTTTTTTTGAGCCTGTTCTCGTATCGTTTGGGCCACCTTCTTTTCAGATCCAGAATGGGCCTGAACAATGTACCACATAGGGTTTTGTCCTTGGGACATCTTTCTTAGCCTTCCACATTTAAAATAAAACGAACAATTCGAGATAAAACCTGATCAACCCCCAAGAAGAAAAGTGCCATTACAAAAACCATGATCATAACCATAATGGTTGTAATCACTGTTTCACTCCGCGTTGGCCATGTTACTTTTGAAATTTCTTGTCGTACCTGACGAACAAAGATAAACGGGTTAAGCATTAAAAAATCCTTTACGAGGCTTTATTTAAAAAATTATTCCCTATTTGCCAAACTTTAGATCTAAAAGTCAAGACTTTCGACAAGAGAAAAACATTCCCTCCTCATTTTGAAAACAGACCAATAGCCCTTTTTTAACATTTAGCTTCAAATTTACATCTTCGTTTCTCATTTGTGCCTTTAAATAAAATTTAAAAACACTTAAATCACCTTATGTTCGCAAATAAAAATTTATGACTTTTATTTACAAAATATGGCAGGAGCGGAGGGGGTCGAACCCTCAACCCCCGGTTTTGGAGACCGGTACTCTAGCCAATTGAGCTACGCTCCTAAAAAACTTAAAGAAGACACAAGGAAAAAAGAACTTAACCTATCTTTCTCCCTTGGTCTACTTATTTAAACTTACGCAATAATTTTAGAGACAACACCCGCCCCAACGGTACGACCACCTTCGCGAATTGCGAAACGAAGCCCTTCGTCCATGGCGATTGGTGCAATCAACTCAACGGTCATCCGTATA
>CANMHY010000045.1 GCA_947497675.1 Alphaproteobacteria bacterium | reverse complement strand
CCCACCCCACACAAAGCAATAACCGTATAGGTTCCGAGCTTTCGACTGCACAGTGCAAGAAAGGGTCCTCCAAAAAT
The DNA here is from genome assembly GCA_947497675.1 of Alphaproteobacteria bacterium. Classification (GTDB taxonomy): domain Bacteria; phylum Pseudomonadota; class Alphaproteobacteria; order 16-39-46; family 16-39-46; genus 16-39-46. The sequence continues at coordinate 6,481 of CANMHY010000045.1, read as the reverse complement.
CATCCCAACAAATAAAAACGAGACAAGTTGGGCTGCGTCATGTTTTGGAATATCATATGCAACCATTAAGTACGAAACACCCCATACGTCTGAGAACCCTTCCAATCCTCCTACCATAAGGAAGTTAGCGCCTGCCAACAGCCAAATTATAGGAGAGAGCAATGCCTTTAAGTGAGAGGCCTTAAATGTCTCATCCATCTCTTTTTGCCTCTGTTGATGAGAAGGATTTTTGAGAAAAATATAGATACTGAGGCCAATACTGATTGAAACAAGAGCAAGAATCAGGCCAACATTTTTCCAGCCATTTGTCTCCATGAGAAGTCCAATCGGTTTTCCGCCATAGATCGCCCCCATTAAACCAAATGTAAATGAAAACCCAATCATTTTAGCGTACTTACTCTTCGGGAACCACTCTGAGATAACTTTTGAAACCCCTAAAAAACCGACTGCAGATCCAACACCAATTAAAAATCGACTTACACAGGCCACAGACCAGATTTCTGTATAAATGAAAAGCAACATACCGAGCCCACATAACAGGGCAAAAGAAGAAATCACATAACGGGGACGAAACCGATCAAGTAATATGGCAACCGGAATTTGAGCGCCGGCATATCCATAGTAATAAAAAGCCGCAAAGACACCAAATTGGGTCGCATCCACGGAAAAGCGCTCCATGATTTGCTGAACCATAAGCCCAGGCCAAAGACGCAAGATAAATTGATAAGCAAAGAACGCGAGGGGGAAAGCCCACATAAAAAGGGGCATGTATTTATATTTTTGAGTCATCATAAGAACTCTCTCTTAAAAAAAGATTTTTAAATTTTAGACCTGAAAATGGGGAGAAAGGGAATGTTTTCGGCTGTCAGCCGACAATAATCACATAAATAACAGAGACGGAGATTACTTTTACGAAGGACATTACTCAAAAATTCTCACTTTTGTTTTAAGAAGAAAACTCAATGTACACTTCTTTTTTTTGAATGCCAATAAATTTTTTGATCTACAGAACTAATAAACTTCATCGAAAGACATTCTTTTTTGCTTCTGACGCCCCTTAATCGAATAAAGTCATCCTCGTCAGGTATTCGTCATGGTTTCTTTTTTCTAGTCTACGACTTTCAATCCAACTTTTCAAAGGCCCAAGAGCAAGAAAGATTTTCAGATATCCTTTTTCTTGGAACCAAAAAGGCGAAAGAATTCCCAAGGCTATTGTTTTTTTAAAAATTGCGCAAAAAAAGTATGATTTAAGAGTATCGTAATAAGAAGCCCTAAATTTCTGAGAAAATACACCAGGAATTGCCACATAGTCTTCTCTCTTCAAAAAAACACCCCCCCCGCTCATTCCAGGTCGTATACCTCCTTCATAATCTCTAAGGCTCCTTAAAACTGGAGGATAAGGAGGATTGGGATCATGGTCTGCTCCAAAATAAGAATAGACCAGATGTGATTCTAAAATTGGTGGAGGTCTATATATTCCAGTAAAATAATTTATAACTGCACGCTTACGTCCATCACAGCAGGTCCCTTTTGCTCCATAATCTCCCTTACTTCCATATCCTACGACATCACAAGATCCTGCGCTAATTATATCCTCAGGAGATAAATAAGTCGGTTCAATACCCAAACCATCAACTTCCGCCTCTATCCAGAAAAACGCTATATCATAGTTTATCTTCTCGGGTTCAGTCCCTAAGAGATAGTTCTCATGGAGATAAAGTTGACTAATCCTGTGTCTTCCATGATTTTCCGTGATTTTCCGTGTTAATATATAAAGGGTATTTTAACTCACCTTTAGCATCACACCAAGGAACAAAACAATGTGCATTTGTTAAAAAACTTCCATTACCAATACAAACAGCTGAACCCGTATAAACTGTCTTTTTAAAAATTGCGATAGAAATTTCTGCCTCTAGACAAACGACATGACGCGCTAACTTAAGTTCGGAGGCACGATGACATAAAGCTTCATCGGAAAGTGTTTTTAAAGTATCGAGATTCTCAAGAGCATGGGTGAATTGAAATGAAATAATTCCAAAAAATAAAGTAAATAGCATAGATAATATTTTGTAGATCATTCTAAATTAACCTTCATTTTAAATATAAAATATAATTTTATGACTTTATTTTAAAATATTTATGATTCTTGATATTGTTTCTATCAAGTCTATCAAAGCAAAAAAAAACGATGAAAATCTTACAATATTTACGTAAAGATCTCTGTTCCCAGAGAAAAAATGTAAAATTAATACAATATAAAAAGAGGTAAAAGAGAGCTTCTGTTGCCCGGTGCTCCCAAACCGCGTTATAACTTTATGCAACTCGGCGAGCATACGCTCTTAAAGCTGCATTATCATTTATACCATACACCTGATCATTTGCATTTAAGAAAGGTTACGCTTCTTCTCCCTGAATGTCAAAAAATAAATTAAGCACCCCAAAACAAAAATGCCCTGCTTTATTTAAAAGCCACTTCCACATCTTTTCCAGAAAAGGCAAGCCCCACTTTTAGAGTATGCTCGACGGTATCATAAGCTTTAATTTTAGCCATATAGTTTTTATGCTCGATTTGATCTAACGCTTTCTGGGCAAGAAGTTTTAAATCCTCAGGTTGTTTTGCGAATTTAAACTCCATAATTAGAGCATTTTGATATTTTGCGGTGGGCTTTGGGATGAGCATGACGTCAGAACGCCCCAACCCAGACTCTCTCTCTGTTTCAACAAAATACCGCGTCGATACAGCCGACATAAGACCTATGATAAAACCATTGTAAAAAAGTTCTGCATTCTTCGGTCCCGTTGCAAAGAAACTTGCAGAGATCTCAAGATAATCTTTAAGTTTCTGCGTAAAAGTTTCAACATTCCCCTTCAGAAGATCATCTAAAAACGCATTATATTCATTCACCTCTATATTAAATTTTTTGGCAATCCATTTTTGAAGAGATCCTGTAAAGACTCCACGCACTTCACGATTTGGTATTTTAACATCGCAATTATAGGTGGTATCATCATTTTCCAGGCTTCTTTCAGCAGTTAAATACCCTGAAAAGAGCAAAAGATTATAAAGCGCATTCGGAGAAGATTTGATATCCGCAAAGACCATTTTTGGCTCAGCGATCATCTCAACGCTTCCCCCCTCAATGAGCGTTTGAATTTCTGACTGAAACTTATCTAAAATAAGGGCACGTTCAATAAGCCCTGTGTTTGCCGTTCCCACCCAATAGGCCTTAAATTTTCCACGATTTTGAATGCAGTTCATAATGGACCACGGGTTATAAATCGTGAGTCCACCGATATTGTATCCATTATACCAAGATTTGAGAGTCTGAGCTATTTCTGGATTTTGGTCTATATTAGACTTATGAAGAAGCGTATTAACTTCCCCTTCCGTAAAACCAAAATGTTCCGCATAATCTTCATCTAAGATCGAATCTTCTCCAAAGTTATTCAGCCCTGAGAAAAGATTCGCTTTTGCAACTCTCAAAATTCCTGTGACAACACTTTTTTCAAGGTGCTTATTTCCTTTAAGCGCTTTACTAAAAATACCTCTGAAGAGCCGTAAAACGTCCTGAAAGTACTCATCTTCTTCAGAACCAAAAGTGTCACGCGCGAGTTGAAGAGCATACCAATCGTTCAGCGGCGTGTCATATTCGTCAATTAAAATAATTACTTTTTGACCAAAATGCGTATGAAGCATCTCGCTCAAATAGAAAAAGCTATGTTTCAGTTCAGCACTATCAAAGTCTTTTGTCATAAATTTATTAAAAAGTACTTTTTGAAACTCATCCAGTTTTTCACTTTGAAGAAGATATTTATGAGACGCAAAGACTTCGTAAATAAGATCTCTGACACCCTTTTCGATTTCCTCGTAGCTTTTTCCTTTAATTTCTTTAAAAGAGACAAAAATCACCGGGAATTTTCCAAGATAAGTTTCTACGATATCGAGATACTTCCCAATCTTCAGTTGATCAAAAATTTCCCGTTTTTTTGACTGTTCTTGATGATTTATAGCTCCATCTTTATCAACGGGAATGCCAAAAAAGTACTCAAGCATCGTCATATTAAGGGTTTTTCCCCACCGGCGTGGGCGCGTGATAAGAAGAACATCATAGGCATCTTCTATAACCGTTTTGATCAAAAGCGTTTTATCAACATAGAGCGTACTCTCTGTTATGAGTTTTTTAAAATCATCTGTTCCAATTTTAATGGTATACGTCTTATTCTGGAGTTCTGTCATAATTTGTCGTCCTTAATGGTTGAGAAAAGTATATCAAAGTCTTTTGCTCTTTTACATACTAAAAAAATTTGGAAATATCCTTAAAAGATCCAATTTCAATTTTAGATCAACTTTAAATCTCGAAAACTTCAAAATAATTCTCTGTTATCTCAATATGATTTTTCCAAATCCATCAACTTCTGTTGTAAAATTTGAGCTGGAACTTCCTATAACTTCTTATAAACGGGAGTGAGCTAAAAATTCCCATCTCGGCGACAAGGCTTCGTAAGGCTCTGCTCCTCACTAAATTATATAAAAGGGGGTATTGTTTCTTATAAGTTTATTAAACAGGCTCTTTATAAACAAGCCCATGTCTCTTTTTTCCAACGGAAAGTTTTAAAAGACCATTCTCTGAAAAGTCTTGAGACTTAATGCGGTACGTTTCATCCTCAATGACAGCGTCATTCAAACGCACGCCTTTTCCCTCAATAAGACGACGAACTTCTCCTTTGCTTTTGCAAAGCCCGAGATCAATAAAGAAATCAAGTATTGTCTTTTCTGTGAGATCAGACGCAGAAATTTCAATAACGGGAAGCGTTGACTTAATTTTAATTTTCAGAGTTTCAGAGTCTCTTCCAATCACTTCAATTTTAGAGACATCTTCGCTCACTTCAAAAAGACTCTCCGCCGTCGCACGCGCTGCTTGCATCTTTTGAGACCCATGAACAAGCTCTGTAGCTTTGTCAGCGAGTATTTTCTTAGCTTCATTCCTAGATCTTTCAGGCAAAGATTTTTCAGAACCACAGATTCTGGAAATCTCTTCCAAAGGAAGATCCGTAAAAAGTTTTAAAAACTTTTCCACGTCTTGATCTTCCGTATTGCGCCAAAATTGCCAATAGTCATAAGGAGAGAGAAGATCTTCTCTGAGCCATACAGCACCTTGAGCTGTTTTTCCCATCTTGGCACCTGACGACGTTGTAATCAGAGAGGTCGTCAGACCAAAAACAGAGCTATTCTCAACTCTTCTTACAAAATCCACACCAGAAACAATGTTGCCCCATTGATCCGATCCTCCAATTTGAAGGCGGCAACCTTCTCTTTTGAAGAGCTCCAAAAAGTCATAAGACTGAAAGATTATGTAATTAAACTCAATAAAACTGAGGGGCTGTTCCCGGTCGAGTCTTAATTTGATAGAATCAAAGGTGAGCATTCTGTTCACACTGAAGTGGCGCCCATAATCCCTTAAAAAATCAATAAATTTAAGACTCGAAAGCCAATCATCATTATTCACTATTTTTGCTTGATTCTCGTGAAAACCAAACGTTAAAAACTGCGAAAAAATTTCCTTAATGTTGTCAATATTTTGACGAATATCCTCCTCTGACAACATCTGACGAAGCTCTGTTTTTCCAGAAGGATCTCCAATCTTTGTTGTCCCCCCTCCCATCAAGATGAGGGGTCTTAATCCATGACGCTGAGCAAGGCGCGCGAGCATAATTTGAACAAGATTTCCGACATGCAGACTTTTTGCCGTTGCGTCAAATCCTACATAAAATGTAAAATTGGGCGTTTGACAGTTCTCATCTAAAGCCTCAAAATCTGTACATTGGTGGATAAACCCACGCATCATCGCTTCCCTTAAGAAAGGCGACTGTGGCGAAAAGGGAGACATCATCTAAATTCCTTAAAATAAAGCATCCAGTGATTAAACTTACATTTTTTCAAAGGACGCCGCTCAAACAACACTGGGCATCACCTTCCTCAAACATCAAAGACGGGATTGAGAAATAGCCTTTATCCTTAAAAAGGGATTTCATCATCAAAGTCAGACGAGACCTTCGCGTTCGTGTCTAACGGAATTTGGGACAAGTTTTGAGACAAGTCTGGAAAGCCTGATATTTCCTCAGGAGCGCCTTCGCCATTTCCTCTCCCATCCAACATCGTAAGCTCTCCCCGAAACCGAGAGAGAACAACTTCCGTCGTATAACGATCAGTATTTGTTGCCGGATCTGTCCATTTACGGGTTTGAAGTTGTCCTTCCACATAAACTTTTGATCCTTTTTTGATGTATCTTTCCACAATATCTGCCAAACGATCGTTGAAAATAACAATACGATGCCATTCCGTCCGCTCCCGGCGCTCACCTGTCATTTTATCTTTCCAGGTTTCACTCGTTGCAATAGAAAACTGTGCAACCTTCGTTCCATCCTGAAGTTGCCGGATTTCAGGATCTTTTCCAAGATTTCCAATTAAAATAACTTTATT
>CANMHY010000044.1 GCA_947497675.1 Alphaproteobacteria bacterium | reverse complement strand
AAAAGGACCAAGGCTTTTTAACGTTTAAAAGCGCTTGGCCCTTTATCATCAAACATAAAGTCGAGATTACTTCTCAGACATATCAATCTTAACGTTTGTTAAAGTTTTTTTAACGATTTCAGAAACTTCCTTGCTGATGTCCAAAGTCTCTGCAGAGTAAGCAACACTCATTGGGAAAAGAACAAGGTTCAAGCCTTTAGCCTTCGCAACTTGAGAAATTGCTTCCATGACCTTTGCATTTACCTTCTCCATTGCACCTGAAAGAGCCTTATCAAGCTGAGCTTTACGAGTCTCAACAATTTTTTGAACTTCACCAATGCGATTTTCAAAAGCTGTTCTCTTCTTTGCAAACTCAGTTTCAGACAATTTTTTCTGAGCTTCGGCAAGGCTCTTATCTGCTTTTCTGAGTTCTGCTTCATATTTTCCAACTTCAGTTGCAAAACTCTTTCTTAAATCTTCAAGCTGCTTCTGAATTTCCTTTGTAACAGGCAAATCAGCTAAAATCTTTTGAATATCTACAACACCAATCACGGGCGCTGGAAGAGCAGCCTCTGCTGCGTAAACATCCGCCATTGATAAAGACATCCCGCCACCCGCAAGAGTAGCAACAACTGCGATACTCGATAGAATATTTTTTACCTTCATAAAAGTTCTCCTAAACACTGCTTAAACAAAGGACCCTCTAAAAAACTCAAGAATTTCTTAGCTTTTTATCCGGGATACTCAATTCCCTTAAAATCTTCAAACATTCTTTTCGTTTAATTTTGAAGACTTTTCAGCATTCGAAACGTTCTTAACCCTTCTCTAGAAACTCCCATCTACATCCATCTTTACCAGAATTTTTACAATCTGTAAAAACTCTTTTAAAGAGAATTACAAAATTAGACCAAAATTAGACCAAAATTAGACCAAAATTAGACCAAAATTAGAATTGTGTTGAGAATCCGAACAAAAACATACGTGTCTTGTCAAGAGTTCTTTTTTTCAATGGCCATGCAAAATTGACCCGAAGCGGCCCCATAGGCGATCTCCAAGCAAGTCCCACACCCGCTGAAACACGAATTGCATCATCATCAAACACAATAGGATCACTCTTGTACTGTGAATCCCACACACTTCCTGCATCTATGAATGTTGATCCCCGGATGCCAAACTCATTTGGAAGTCCAATGGGGAAGGTTGATTCGAGAGACATCGCATAAAACTTCATACCACCAAGAGCATCCTGAATCCCTGTTCGATCTCGTGGTGAGACACCCGCATAGTCAAACCCGCGCAAACTGTCTCCTCCAAGATTATAACGATCCGCAATACGCAAAGTTCGTCCAAGTCCAAAAATTTGACCATATTTTCCCCGTGTCGAAAGCGTTACGTCCTCTCCCAAAGGATAGTAATAAGTGCCTCCAATTTCATTCTTTGAGTACTTCACGTCTCCGCCCACACCTGAAAATTCATTTGTCAAGCTTGTCGTGTAACCAGACCGCGGATCTATTTTTGAATCTCGTCTGTCATACATGATCGTTTGATAAACCGACGATATGATCGTATTGACCTTCTGTTGACGCACAAACTTTGACGCATAGGAAGAAAGCCCCCCAATATGATCAAATCGGAGTCCATAACCTAAAATTTGTGTCCAGTACTCTGCAAGCTCATAGCCAATCCAAGTTCCAAGACCATTGGTCTTCTCTTCAAAGGAGCTTTGACTCTTAAGATCCTCTTTTTTCATGTAAGCATTCATTCCAAACATTAAATGACGCCCCAGAAAATAAGGTTGCTCATAATCAAAATCAATCAACGTTTGTCGCTTTGCAATACGCGTTTTAGCGCCGACAGACTGCCCTGTTCCAAGAAGATTTCTCTCACGGACGGAAATCTCTCCAAGAGGCCCAATGTTTTGTCCGTAGCCTCCCGATAGCATAAGTTCTCCTGTTGATTGCTCCTCAACCTCGAGCTTCAAAACAACTTTATCTGGAGCATCTCCAGGATGACGTGTAAGATCTACCTTTTTAAAATAATTAAGATCTTTAATCTTTTGAAGTGATTTGCGAACCCGCACAACGTTGAAAGCATCCCCTTCAGAAATCGTCAACTCGCGCCTTACGACAGAATCAAGAGTTCGAGTATTGCCCACAATATCAATGCGTTGAATATAGATTTTTGGACCCTCTTCCAAAACGAAGGTTAAATCAACTGTTTGGTTTTCTTTATTCTTTTTAGCCTTCGCCTTAGGTTCCACAAAGGCATATCCTTGCTCACCTGCAACTTCCATCATTTTTTCAACAGTTGTATCCACAAGTTTTGCTGAGTACCAATCGTCCTCTTCAAAGGCAACAGCTTCTTGGAGTTTTTCAAGAGAAATGCTTGGAATTTTGCTTTCAATTTGAACCTTTCCAAATTTATATTTTTCGCCTTCTTCAAGGGTAAACGTAATAAAGAAATCTTTTTGATCTGGGCTTAACTCTGCAACCGCCGACACAATCTTAAAATCTGCATACCCATGATTTAAATAAAACTGCCGTAATTTTTCTTGGTCGTAATTGAGACGGTCTGGATCATAGTTATCATCTGACGTAAAAAATCGGTACCAACGTGATTCCTTCGTTTGAATAGCAGCTTCAAGAGTTCCATCGCTAAAATTTCTATTCCCCACAAAGTTAATTTTTTCAACTTGTGTGACGGGACCTTCCTCTATCTCAAAAACGAGATCTATTCTATTTTCAGGAAGTTTAATGATTTTAGGTTCAACCCGTGCCGCAAAACGTCCGGACTGCCGATAGATTTGTAAAAGCTTTTGCTGGGCAGCCTGTACTTTATTTCGGGTGTAAATTGTGCGCGGAGAAAGCCCAATCTCTTTATCTAAAGTTTCACTTGAAATCTTTTGATTTCCTTCAAATGCAACTCGATTAATGATGGGATTTTCTTGCACATGAACAATCAACGTTCTCCCCTGTTGATCAAAGGTAACATCTGAAAAAAAGTTGGTGCCAAAAAGAGCTTTGAAAGACTCATTGAGCTTCTCTTGTGTGGCAACGTCTCCTTCTTTTAATTTTAAATATAAAAGAATGGTTTCTGCGTCAATACGTTGGTTACCTTGAACTTCAATCTTTGAGATAACTTCTTGGTTATTGAGCGAAATTTCCTCAATAACACCTTCCGTTTGACTTGGAATGACACTTAAACTTCCCATCATAAAAACAGGAAACAACCCTCTTAAAAGAGCATTTTTACAAAATTCAAAAGACATGGATACCATTTTTTTCATCAGCTCAAAAAAGATTTATGATTTTCTCAACGACCTTTAAATGGACAAGATCATTCCAAAATGAAAATATCATAAGACTTCCCACAATAAGAAATCCTACGTAAAAACCTTTTTCTTGAGCTTTTTCACTTAACGGTTTTCCACCCCGAACAACTTCAATTCCATAAAAAAGAAGATGCCCCCCATCTAACAAGGGAATGGGCAACAAATTAATAAAGCCAAGGCTGACAGATAAAACGCCTATAAACCATAAAAATGTTGGAAGTCCAGCCTGAGCAACCTCACCGGCAAGCTGCGCAATCCGAAGTGGCCCCCCAAGTTCCTCTGCACTTCGCGTTCCCATAATCATCTGACCCACAGACTTTAAAGTTTGCGCAGTAAGAGTATAGCATTCTTTAGCCGCATAAAACACAGCTTCCACAGGACCGCGTTGAATATATTCAACACCCTGACGTCCGATTCCTAGAATACCCAGTTCTCTTTTTTTTCCAAAAACACCTTTAGCTTCTTTTATATCCGGTGTTACGTTAAGCGAAAACTCATCTTCACCCCGCATCACCGTCATGATAAGAGGTGTGCCAGGGTTCTCAGAAATAATGAGTTGCATATCTTCAAAACGTTGAATGGGAAGATCTTCTATAGAAACAATTCGATCTCCAACAAGCAGTCCTGCTTTTTGAGCCGCACTTCCTTCCTGAATAAGTCCTATTTCAGCAGGCGTATAACGCTCTCCAACGGTTGCAAACAAAAAAGAAAAAACAAGAAAAGCAAAGAGATAATTGAAGAGAGGTCCCGCAGCACTCACTGCAATGCGTTGCCACACCGTTTTTCCATGAAGTGTCAAAGAACGATCGTGATCCGACATTTTATGAATCTGCTCTTGATCTGGTGTGCTTGCGGCATTTGCGTCCCCAGACATCTTAACGTATCCACCTAAGGGAAGAAGACTCACTTTCCAGCGGGTTTGGGCTTTATCGGTCCATCCAAATAGTTCGGGACCAAATCCAATCGAAAATACATCTACTTTAACGCCGTTCCATCTTGCAACAAGATAGTGGCCCAACTCGTGAACAAACACCAAGATCGTTAAAACGACCACAAAGGGTAAAATATAGTGTGTCAAAAGATCCATGTTATTTTAACTTTGTAAATCCTTAAAGTTATACAAATTGAAGGTCTTCCCTTTTCAACAAAAACAAGGAATCCTCCTCCCAAGAACTTCTAATTCGACCCCATAGTAGGATTAGATTAGAGAAAAGACAAGCCTTTCTTTTTTTAATAAAGGTTTTTATTTTTGAACCCTTTCTTATTTAAAAAAATCCCCATTCGTCATCCATAAAACCAAGGCTATCAAGGGTAAGGTCGCAAGGGTGCTATCCAATCGATCAAAAAGGCCGCCATGTCCTGGAATAAAATCTCCGGTATCCTTAACCTTTCTCTGCCTTTTAAGATAAGATTCGAATAAATCTCCTAAGACCGCACAAAAAACCACGCCGAGCGCCAGAAAAAAAACACTTCTAGAATTAAATCCAAACCCGTTACCCGTTAAGATTCCGACGCCCTCTCCACACAAAGCGCCCCCTAAAAAACCACTCCATGTTTTTTTAGGACTTATGCTTGGCGCAATCTTTGGGCCCTTGAGAAGAGACCCAATAAGATAGGCACCCGTATCTGACCCCCAAATTATAAAAAGCATCCATAAAATAATTTGATGACCTTTCTCAAACTCATACACCCATAAAAAAGAAAGAGTTGGAACACCTATATAAAGGAGCCCCCAAAAAATCCATCCATAATCTTTTGATTTTTGTATAATGTGGACACCTAAATTGATCTCCAAATTTTCTTTTTTTTCTTTTTTTAATCTTCTCGCCTCAAGGGTCCGCAGCCAATAATAAACAAAACCCGCTGATCCAAATAAAAAAGCCAAAGCCCCTTTTAATCCTCCTCCAAGAAATATCCCCACACTTCCTAAAAGAACGCCGTAAAAGAGCCCTTTTTCGATTTTTGTTTGGATGTCCCCCATTTTGAGCCATTCATAAGAAAAACCAAAAATAATCAAAACAATAAAAATCGTTGTCACAGGAGGTCCCATCATTAAGACACCAAGGACAACGGGAACGAGCACGGCGATGGAAAGAGCACGCTTTAGCATATTAGGACATTTTTTAAGCACCGACATACACCGTTTCTCCCCGTAAAAATAAATGCATAAATAAATGTAAAATTGATATCCTATCTTTCATTTTTTTGTTTCTTCTTCCTGTTTTCAAAAAAAGAACGAAGCTCTCGCAAACGGTCCTGTAATTTTTTTTCATCTCCGCGTCCTGTTGGCACGTAAAACGACGACGGCTCTATCGCCTCTGGCCAGCAATTTTGGCCCGAAACACCTTCCTCGAGATCATGATCATAACAGTAACCTTCGCCGTATCCCATTTCTTTCATAAGTGTTGTTGGTGCATTTAAAAGAGAACGTGGGGGCGGAAGGGCGCCGGTGTTCTGTACAAAGAGTTGGGCTGCTTTATGCGCTTCGTAAACCTTATTGGATTTTGGCGCAAGGGCAAGATAGAGCGTTGCTTGTGAAAGCGCAAGATCTCCCTCGGGGGCGCCCAATCTCTCAAACGTTGTCAACGCATTCAAAGCCACTGAAAGCGCCTCTGGATCAGAAAGGCCAATGTCTTCAAGGGCTGCACGAATGAGTCTGCGTCCAATAATACGGCGGTCTTCTCCCCCTTCCAACATGCGCACCAACCAATAAAGAGCTGCTTGTGCATCAGAGGCTCTGATAGATTTATGCAGAGCACTGATGAGATTATAATGTTCTTCACGATCTTTATCATAGAGAAGAGGCCGTTTCTGAAGGCATTTCACAAGATCTTCTGGGGGCAACGGGGCCTGAGAAATTGGCAATAAATATAAAGACTCCACCATATTTAAAAGATAGCGACCATCTCCGTCAGCCATTTCTTTAAGAAGCATGCGTGCGTCTTGTGTGAGCGGAACAGTTCGACCTGTTGCCAATTCTGCCCGTCTCAAAAGATGTTCAAGATCTTCTTTCCCCAAAGGCGTTAAGGTAAAAACCTGAAGCCGAGACAAAAGAGCGCCATTGAGTTCAAAAGAAGGATTTTCCGTCGTCGATCCAACAAGAACGATGACACCATTTTCAATAAAGGGCAGAAAAGCATCTTGTTGAGCCCGATTAAACCGATGAATTTCATCTACAAACAAAAGAGTTCCAGAGGTTTTGGCATTCATTTTTTGACGTAGTTCAGCGCGTTCAAAGATTTTCTTTAAATCAGAAACTCCTGAAAAAATCGCTGAAATCGATTCAAAAGCAAGATTTGTTTTCTGGGCCA
>CANMHY010000043.1 GCA_947497675.1 Alphaproteobacteria bacterium | reverse complement strand
TCTTCTGCAAATTTATCGAGTTTTATTCGACTCTACATTCTTCAAGAGCTTTTAAAACATTATCCTCTGAATATTCAGCATTAATCTGGCTTCTCTACTCTTTTAAAAAAGTTGAAAAGCACCCCATCTAATTCTCTTGGAAATTTCTCCCTTTTTATAGGTGCAATACAGGTATAATTTCTATAATGTTTATGCCCATTTGTGACTTCATAGAGATGAGGAAATAGCCTATTACAAAAGAAAGCTATTTTTGGACTTTTTTCTCTTCTGAAACTTTTCGCTTTTTCTAGTATTATCTTTTCTAAATATCTGCTTTGCACATCTTCTATAAATTTCTATGGAATAATGGAGAAGAATGATATACTAGAAAAGGTTTGTAAAAATGTAGGAAACACATATGAGAGACTACTTAAAGAAATATCAGAAAGCCGTCGAAAAAGCCATTATGCTGCAGGACATCCCGCTTATCAATGCAAGGAGGGATATATTGTCGCTATTTATCCTGAGGGAAGAGAAGTTAAGCTCCAAAAGGCAAACCATTCTATAAAATTAATTAAAAATGTTTGAAAAAGTTAAAAGTTTTACGATTATTGCCGGCCCAAATGGAGCCGGAAAAACTACTTTTGTAAGAGATATATTTCCAGACCTCTTACAAAATAGCTCTTTTATAAACGCAGATTTTTTTGCTCAGGAAATGGCCCCTGAAAATGTTGGGAGTGTCGCTATTTCTGCAGGCAAGAAATTCCTTAAGGAAATTGATAGATTTATCAAAGAAAATGAATCCTTGGTTATTGAAAAAACTTTATCTGGCATGAACCTCTTAAAAAAAATTAAAGAGGCCAAACAAAAAGGGTTCTTTATAAGATTTATATTTCTTTGGGTTACCTCACCAGAATTATGTGATTTTCGGGTAAAAGCTCGTGTTGCTTTAGGAGGTCATAATATTCCTTTTGAAAATATTGTTCGAAGATACCGAAGGGGTTTAGCTAACTTTACACAGTATATTCAAGTTTCTGATGAAGGTAAAATTTTTTTAGCGGATGAATTTCGAACCCTCATCTATAATAAGTACAATCAAAAAATTGATAAAATTTTGGCACCTGATCTTTACAATAGCTTTCAAATTGCTCTTAAAAATCTTTGAAACAAAAGTCTACCCTCCGAAGACGTCGATTAACCTCTTCTTTGCACTCCTTTTAAATGCTCTTGATAAACACGCGTTGATTCAATCACGCGATAAATATAATTACGCGTCTCAGAGTAAGGAAGTTTCTCAATCCATACGACAATATCACTGCCTTCTTCACGCGGATCACCATAGGTTTTGAGCCACTTTGCAAGGTTTCCTGGACCTGCATTATAAGCCGCTGCAACGAGGTATAATGACCCGTCAAACATTTCCAATAAATTATCGAGATAAGTACATCCTAATTTTAAATTTTTCTTAGGATCCTTAAGGCACCTTTCAATATCTCCTGAAAAATTAAGATTATTTTTAGAAATAACATGATGCGCTGTCGCGGGTCTAATTTGCATCAACCCAGATGCCCCTTTAGGACTTACGAGACTTTCATTAAAGGAACTTTCTTTCCGAATAATGGACAGGGCAAAAGCTTTATGGTTTGGCTTAAAGTAATCTCCAAATAAAGAGTTCTCAATGGCAATAAGAGGATACGCTGATTTCAAAAGGACGTCTCCTCTTTGAACAAGAATACGCGTAATGGGCACACAAATGTGCGGCGATACTTTGCTCGTAAGTTCAAGAATAAAGGCACGCTCTTCAGGCGTTTTGGCGTTCTCGGCCGCATGCTCTAGAAACAAAGGAAGATGCCTTTCAAAGCCGCTCTCTTTTAAAAGGGTAATGGCTTTCATCAAATCTTGCGCCTCCAGAACTTTTCGTTTCTGAGGAGGAATTGGAAAATGACTCAGAAGTTTAATCGTAAGAGGTTTTTTGAGTTTTAAAAGAGCCTCTTGACCGTAAAAAAGAGTTGGATGCTTGGCCGCCTTTTGATACCAACGTGCCGCAAGCCCTTTTTCTCCTGTGGCGTCCGCAGCGCGGCCTGCCCAATAAGCAGCTCGGGTTTTTGAAATAGGTCTTTCAACGCCTGCATAAAGCCTCTCAAAATGAGTCAAGGCAACTTTTGGTTTTTTTAAGGACGTGAGCGCCACAAACCCGAGCAAGAACTCTGCATCCGAAAAGTCCCCTCCCGACTCAAGACCATGCGCTGAAAGAGCTTGATAAACGTCTTTACCCTGCCATCCATCCCGAAGAGCATCTCTTACAAAAATATGACGCTCTTTCCAAAGAGATGTTGCCAGAAAAAGAGATTTGAGATCCTGTTTTAAGAGGGGATATACCTCCTTATAACGCTCTTCTTTCACGAGAAACTTAATGCGGTCATGCATCAGCCCCGGAAGCACTTTTAAATGACTGGGCAATTTTTTAAAAAGAAATTCCCCCATTTTAACATTGTTTAAAAAGGCGCAGCGGACATCAATGAGCTTATGATGATGTCCCCCTAAGAATTTTTTCATTTGAGGAATTTCTGCGTCTTTTTTCTCTGCTACCAAACGATTCAATCTCTCTAAATGATCTTTTTCGCCCAGAAACTTCTTAAACCGCGTTAGAAATTTTGCCTCAAGCTTTTTTTCTTCAAAATCAAAAGAATGCCAAATTTTCTGAACAAGCGCCTTTAAAAGTCCTTTTTGATTTTTTTTAAGGACTTTCTGAGCCTCCAAAGCATGCGCATAGTAATACCCTCCTTTGGCCGTACAGGGTGCGTTTTTAGAAAACCATTTTAATATATCGGCTGCAGGTGTCTGATCATTGAGGGCTTCTTCTGCCCTTTTCTTTAAAAGACGCACGGGCCACGTTGGATTTTGATTTACGAATTGAACGATCTCAGAGAAAGATGCTTCTGGGGGATCTTTTCGATATTTCTCCCAAAGAACTATTTTACGGGCAAGAACACACTCCTTTGGAATACCTTGAGATGCCTTTCCCTTTGATTTTATTTCTTTCAAAGCAAGAGAGCAAGCACCTTGAGAAATTTTCTTTTCTCTTGGAGAAATCTGTCCTTGGACTACGCAAACACCCAAAAGAAAATACACGCCTCCCCAAAAAAAACAGGGTAAGACCCATTTTTTGAGAACAACGTCTTGAAGTCCCATCAGATTTACCATAAGCTTTAAAATCATATTGTAACCCAGAGTTCTATTCGCATGAGCAAAACCAGTTCCGTCTCCAAGATTATTGCCCAAAACCGCAAAGCCCGCTATAACTTTTTTATCACGGAACGCTTTGAAGCGGGCATCATGCTCATGGGAAGTGAGGTAAAATCCTTACGCCTTGGAAAATCTAACATTGAAGACGCCTATGTCTCCCACGAAAATGAGGAGCTCTATCTTCTCAATATGTTTATTTCAGAGTGTGCACAAGCAAAACATTTTGGACACACTTCTAAAAGACCTCGAAAGCTCCTTGTCAAGAAACGTCAAATTCACAAAATGATTGCCGCCATCCGTCGTCAGGGCATGACACTCGTCCCCCTTTCGGTTTATTTTACCGAAAAGGGACGCGTTAAAGTTGAGATTGGGCTTGTTGAGGGTAAGAAAAAAGCTGATAAGCGTGCCACAGAGAAAGAACGCGATTGGAACCGTGAGAAAGGCCGTATTCTGAGAGACAGGGGTTAAGACCCAAACGCCTTCTGGAGAAGTTACAGTAGAGTAAAGTTAAACGCTAACAATAAAGCCCAGCTGCATACCCCGACGACCAGGCCCATTGGAAATTATATCCTCCCAACCATCCCGTCACGTCCACAACCTCTCCAATGAAAAACAACCCCGGAACTTTATGGCTCATCATGGTTTTCGAAGAGAGCTCATCCGTATCGACGCCCCCTTCGGTCACCTCCGCTTTTTGGTAGCCCTCACTGCCATCGATCTTTACTTTAAAATGATGAATATGGTCAGCAATCTCAAATAATGCCGTCTTTTTAAGATCTGTTATCCTTTTTCCATAATCTGGAGCAATAGCCATTTCCTCTACAAAGCGATTTGGAAAATAGCCTTTCAGAAAATTAGCAACCGTTTGAATCCTATTTTTATGGCCCATAAATTCTTTTTTTAAATCAATGTCCGGCAATAAATTCAGCACAATTTCTTCTTGATGGAATTTTTCCAAATAAGATGAAATTTGTAAAATTGCAGGTCCGCTTAACCCACGATGTGTAAAGAGAATATTTTCTCTAAACATCACATCATGATAGGAAACAATCGCAGTTTGGGAAATACCACTCAGTTTGGTAAACATCTCGCGTGTTAAAGCTTCAACCTTTAACGGCACTAAGGCAGGTTTTGTTGCTAAAACTTTGAGCCCAAATTGCCGTGCGATCTGATATCCGAAATCAGTCGCTCCCATGGGGGGAATTGAAAGACCCCCCGTTGCGATAATAACAGATTTTGCCTGGAGGACCCCCGCAGTTGTCTCAAGGATGAAATCATCCTGTTTTTCAATATGTGTCACAGAACACTCAAGAAGGATTTCAACCTGTCCCTTTTGGCACTCCTCCAGCAGCATGTTAATAATTTTTTTCGACGACCCATCACAAAATAATTGCCCTAAGGTCTTTTCATGATAGGCAATATCATAGGACTCAACGAGTTTAATGAAATCATGTTGACTATAGCCTGCTAAGGCTGATTTAATAAAATGCTTATTGCGAGAAATATAGTTCTGGGGAGAGGCGCGAAGGTTCGTAAAATTACAGCGTCCGCCCCCCGAAATACGAATTTTTTCCGCAATTTTAGCGGTGTGCTCAATCAAAACAACACGACGTCCTCGTCTCCCTGCCGTTGCTGCCGCCATAAGTCCAGCAGCACCCGCCCCAATAACCACAACGTCACACTGCCTTGCTGAAAAATTATTCAAGTTTTAAACCTTAAGTTAGCGTTCAATAGCCTCTAAAAAGAAAGAATCAAGGGTCTTTGTAAATTTTATTCGGTCAGCCTTGTACGTTTAAACTTTTAAACCGGAAAATCAAAATGATTCTTTTAAACCCGAGAAAGACGACGATAAGACTCAAGAGCGCGCTCCCGTGATTTTCTAAGGCTAACAATAGGATGAGGATAGGTTTGACCTAAAACAACTTTTGCAACTTTTAAAACATCTTCAGGAGCTTCCCAGGGTTTGAATAAATATTGATTGGGAAGTTGACTCAGTTCAGGAATATAGCGCCGTGTATACTCGCCCTGCGAATCGAATTTTTCACCCTGAAGAACGGGATTAAAAACCCTAAAATATGGCGCTGCATCCGCGCCAGAACCCGCAATCCACTGCCAGCTTGCACTATTGCTTGCAAGATCGGCATCCACCAAACATTCCCAAAACCAATTTTCCCCGTACTGCCAGTTCAAAAGAAGATTTTTGACCAAAAAGGATCCCACAATCATACGAACCCGATTATGCATGTATCCTGTTTGCCATAACTCACGCATTCCCGCATCCACAATCGGATAGCCCGTTTGACCTTTTTGCCAGGCCTTTAAAAGAAGTACATTATCTTCCCAAGGAAAGGCATTAAACTTGCTTTGAAAATTCTGTCGAGGAAGCTCTGGAAAGTGATAAAGAAGATAATAGGAAAACTCGCGCCACCCTAGTTCACTTAAAAAACAATCCATATCATTATCAAGTCCATGAATTATAGCTTTTTCCTGAACTGCATACCAAATTTGATTTGGGGAAATCTCCCCAAAGTGAAGATGCGGAGATAACCGAGACGTATGAGATAGGCTTGGATAATTCCTTCCCTCTTTATAACCTTTCAGGTGTTGATCCAAAAAAATATCTCGTTTTTTTTGAGCTGCTTTTTCTCCCACCTCCCAACAAGACTCTAAAGAGAGATACCAATTTTTATCAGGAAGGAGGTTAAGATCAGAAAACCCTATTTGATTATACTCATCTTTTATACAAGAGAGACGATCAGGTTTTGGAAGCGGCGTTCTCGGAGGAGAGGCCTGAAGACATCCATTCCTGTAAAAAGGCGTAAATACTTTATAATAAGATCCATCTTTTTTTAGAATTTTTGAAGGGTCCCAAAGAAGAGAGGCATTGAAGCTCTTACATTCAATTCCCTTCTTTGCGAGAACTGCTTTGATTTCATCGTCATTTTCAAGATGCCAAGGAGTATAAGACGTATTCCAATAAACAGCGCCAACCTGATTTTCTTGACTTAGTTTAAGAAGAATCTCTTTGGAACAGCCTTTATAGACATTCAACTTACCCTCCAAGCTCTTATTAAGCATCCTCAAAGAATGATCGAGCCACCATCTACTGGCACTTCCCATTTTAAAAGAAATAGAAGGAGTATCCTCCAAAATATAAATAGGAAGAACGGAGCCGTTTTTGGCAGCTTCAAAAAGCCCTGGATTATCAGAAAGCCTTAAGTCTTCTCGAAACCAAAAAAGTGTAATTTTATGAGAAGATCTCACCTTAATTTTCCTTCATAACAGAGTTCTAAAAAATTTAACGCTTGAGGGGATAGAGGATTTTCATTTCATTTAAGAGGAGAGACTCCTTATACATTAAACCTAAAAAATTTACAAAAAAAAATTTCCCCTGTTTCACTCCTTAATAAATAGTGCTTGAACGAAAAGCTCCGGAGGCCTTTATTTGATTGAGTTTAGATGAAAAAATT
>CANMHY010000042.1 GCA_947497675.1 Alphaproteobacteria bacterium | reverse complement strand
TCCATGAAGCGCAATATCATTAATCGCTGTCAAAAAGCCACCATGAAGCAGATACCCTTGAAATGCCGTGTAAAGAGAAGGAAGGCTCACATTTTTTCCATGGACTAAATCGACATATTCTTGGAAAGAGAGAGGAGCGTAATGAAAGTCAACTTGTGAATGTGTTCCACGTCTTCCTGGAAATCTGATTCTTGCTTCATTCATTAAAATAAGATCTGATCCTGTCAGGACGACGATGCATTTTTCTAAGAGTCCACTATCGCTTAAGAATTTAATCGCTTTGTCCCAGTCTTTAATGTAGGTGACTTCATCAATTATGATATATTTTAAGGCGTCTTTGGGCTCCATTGTCTCGAGGGCGTCTCTCACAATATGAAGAAGACGATGGTGATCATCAATGATCTCTCCAGTTAAAAATAGAATTGAGGTAGGAGGAACACCTTTTTGTAAGAGAGATTCTATCCATTGTTTTAAAAAAGTTGTTTTTCCAATTTGACGTCCTCCCCCAAGGGTATAAACCCCAGGGACTTGAGAAGGAAAAAGAGTTAAAAGAGGGGACTTAAAAACATAGGGTTGTTTTTTTAATTTTCGCAAATGGGGATCTACATCCGAAAATGTATTCGGATTCTCGAGATGCGCATTATTGAAAGAAAAAAATGGGTCCATCTGAGGAGTTTAAAATAATGATCAAAAATAGTCAATAGTCATTATCCAAAAATGATCATTAATGGTTCTTAAGAATTATTTTTTTTTCTCATTAGTTGCTTTTTCGAGTTTCATGTTTTGCCTAATTTGTGAGAGCGTCAATCTCCTCCTGAGAAAGACTTACCTTAGTATTATGCAGCAGTTTTCCTAAAAATTTTCGTGCCATTTTAGTAAAAATTTTATGTTTTTGAACAGAAAGTAAAATCGCAATAGAATTATTTTTACGTTCAATCATAAACTCATTTCTCCTTAAATTAATAAAATTAAAAAGTTCTCCCAATTTTTTTCTTAGATGATCTGTTTCAATGGTAATTGTTGTTTGGGTTGGATTTTGTGATGTATTCATTAAGAGACCCCTTTATAATTTCATGCGCTCTCTCTTTTAATAATCTATCATTTTTTCATAACTCATGATTGTTTTCCTTTTTTTTATTGTTTGGCAATCGAACTCTTTTTGGCAATTTTTCATCCATAAGCTGACGTCCTGTGAGATCATGTACAGCATCCACTAAATCATCTAACCGATTCGTCATGCCCAGAACAAATAAAATAGACGCATACGCTCCCATTGATGTTGTTGGGTCTCCTTTTTCGATTTTTCCCAGCGTTGCTTTCGATATTCCAGCACGCTCTGCCATAAGCTGAGCTGTAATATAACGCCGTCGCCGCGCATCACTAATATCTTTTCCGACTTTACGTAACGCCCTTATGGCTGGAATTGGAAGATGAACCTGGTTTTTCATTTTATATCTCATATAAACATCGTTATATATATTTAACGACTATTATAAGAGTTTTTAAATTTAAAATCAAGGAGCATATAGTTTAGCAGGGCCGCCTCAAGAAAGGTTTATTCTGCCCCCTTTGAAATGACATTTTTGAGAGTATCCTGATTCCAACCGCAAGCCTTGCGTGCACCTTTGATGCTCATGCGCGTCGTGGGACCCAGACTCTTCACGTAGGTCTGTAACATGTTATAGGCAACAAGGTGCCGGAGGATTGACATCACCTCTGCTGCATTGCCCTTTCGAGTACGTAGATAATCTTCATCAAACGACATGTCTAGCACCCAATGGAAGGCCTTCACCGCCCAATGTGAGCTTACAGCTTCCAATAGTTTGTCTGCTTTTTTTTCCAGGGAAGAGATGTAATATCGTGTTTCAGATGACTTTTTTCCATTTTTTCTGTAATACTTCAATGCGAATCAGGCTTTGGATTGTCTTCCATTTGGATGAAGCTCGTGCAGCCACGCCACGTTATTGGTGACTCTGATGCGCCGGCCGTGCCCTTTTCAACGTCCTTGTAATCCTCCCATTCTGGGCCCTCTGGGGACTTTTTAAAATAAAGGCGGACATCGTCATTCAAGTTTCCTTGATTGCCTTTAAGAGAGAAAATGTAATCGCCACCTTTCGATTTGATAAGGTCTGCAATTTCAAATTGACATCCCATAGCGTCGGTATTTTTAATTGTCGTTACACAGTAAAGAAGCAAGTTCATGAAGTTTTTTTCTAAATGGGTTAAAATAACATCAAAATTATGTATGGAAAATCAATAAAGATTGTAATAAGAATGAATATTGGAATAGGTACTTCTTTCAAATTAATGCATAGATCAATTTTATGTAAAAGAGTTAAAATATAGGAAGATAGAGTGTCCAAAAAACTTATTAAGACTTATCAAGAAGATTTTTTTAGTATTTATCGAATGATAGAAGAGTCTAAATCTAAGTCTTGGAAACAAATTAATAAGTCTCTTATATCTCTTTACTGGGATATAGGCAGATATGTAAGTGATAAAATAGAGAAGGAAGAATGGGGAAAGAATATAGTTGAAGAACTATCAACTTATATCCTCTCTAAAGAATCCGGAACAAGAGGGTTTTCTGCCAGAAACATATGGAGAATGAAGAAATTTTATGAGGAATATAAAGATAATGAAAAACTGTCAACGCTGTTGACAGAAGTTTCATGGTCTAATCATTTACATATCCTTTCTAAAACAAAAACGTGTGAAGAAAAAGAGTTTTATATGAGGTTAGCTGCGCAGCAAAACTATACTGCTCGGGATTTTTCTCGTATAATAGATAGCTCATCTTTTGAAAGAACAATGCTTTCTAACCAAAAACTGTCAACAGCGTTGTCAGAATTTCCTGTATCTACAAGAAATGTGTTTAAAGATATTTATTTTTTTGAGTTTTTAGATCTCCCAGAGGGACATAAAGAGAATGATTTAAGAAAAGCTCTTCTTCAAAATCTTAGAAAGTTTTTTCTTGAAATAGGCCCAGATTTTAGTTTGATAGGAGAGGAATATACAATACAAGTGGGAGGAAAAGATTTTAGGATAGATCTTTTATTACATAACCGAGAACTTAATTGTCTAACTGCGATAGAGCTAAAAGTTACAGAATTTAAACCTGAATATCTTGGTAAACTTGAATTTTATCTTGAAGCATTAGATAGGGATGTAAAAAAAGTCCATGAAAACCCAAGTATTGGAATATTAATTTGTAAAACGAAGGATGAGGAAGTTGTTAAATATGCTCTTAGCAGAAATATGTCCCCTACGATGATTTCAGAATATGAAACAAAAATTATTAATAAGAAAAAATTGCAAATGAAACTCCATGAGCTAGCAGGATCTCTGGAACAGCTGGAAGAAGAATCGACGAACACAGACATTTTTGAAAAATAAAGTTATGTATTTTGAAAAAGATAGGGGTGGCTTTTATATTATAACGACAAATTTCATAAAAAAAACAATAGGAAAGATGATCAAAAAGCAGGAATTTTCGTCCTTCTATAAATTTTTTGCCCAAGGTTCTCCTGGTAACAAACGAATCAATTCATCATGAACAAAAGCATACGATATTTTAGGGTCGTATTTATGGTTGGAGTGAAGAAGTGGAAAAATATCTTCTAAGAAAATGTTATCTTGCAGTTTTTGGTGCATGTTTTTCTCAAATTCTGCACGAGAAACCCTTAGGTTTTCTTTGTTTAGATAAAAGAGAAAACAATCAACAATTTTTTGCCGATCTAATTTAGGAAAGTTTTGTATCATTATCATGAGATCAAAGAGATCACGGCCTTTTTTTCGCTGATAAAGAGCTCTCATTTTGGTGCCCATTAATTCTTCTAAAGCGTATGATGTTACGGATGCTTTTCCTTCAAACCATCGATTAGAAATTCGAAAAGGAATGTCTGCCAAATCACAATAGCTGAAGTGTTCTCGAGTATTAATTTCAATTTTTATCTTCATGTTTCGTTTTGGAGAAATCTCAGATTCATAAGGATAATAGAATGTAGCTCTTCCCTTGGTTTGTTTCCATTTAGGTTTGCCTAACCAGGGATTAAGAACCTTATGAAGTTCTTTTAAGATATTTCCAATAGGACCGGCATCTTTTTGAACAAAATCAAGATCTTCTGAATAACGTTCTTGAAGGGAAGAGTGTAACTTATACAAAGCAGTACCACCGCGAAAAATAAGAGAATCTTTCAAAATCTTGCTGGAAAAAATTTCAACGATTGCCCGAGATAAAATAAGATCTTGCTCGACTTGAGCATTATCTTTCCAGGGGGCTTGATTTTTCCATTCAATAATAAAATTTTGAGGAATCATAAATCAGACTCTACTTTTTCATTGACGAGAAGATGCCATTTCATATTTTTCTCCGAATTTTGTCTTGAACCATCTGGTCTCAAAGGACTATATAATACGTTTTTATGGGATATGAACTGATATAATGGTTTGCTCAATGCCTCATGATTTAAAATATCCAAAAGATATCCAAGACGTTGGCTGTAGCAAAGGGCCAATTTTTGAGCTATGAGTGGAAGTTTTTTAGGGTTCATCACTTCTGAAAGTTCGCTTAGAATTGTTGCCACATGGTTGAGGTGTCCAGATTGATGATAATAGCGTATTAAATCAAAAGCTGTTCCTTCTGGAGTCGAAACTTTGACGTAGCCAGCTGGGGTTTTAAGATCTTGAGTTGGAATGGTAAAAAAATCTTTGCTTTCATAAAAGAAAATCTTAATTTTTCCAAGAATTAAATCTGGAATTTTCTTTTGACAGATAACTTGAAAAATTTGAGGAGCTTGATGAGCTGCTCCATGAAGTGCTGCAGCAGAAAGTAACCCGATATAATAAGGAATACCAAGATGAATCATCAAATCATTTATGATCCACTCAGGAGGCAAAGATCCTATAGATTCATATTCAATGGGAATAATTTGATAAAGACCTTTTTTTATATATCCAAGTTTTCCTTTCTTACAAAGACGCGTGATGCTTAGTTGTAAGGCATTTTTTGAAACATTGAGGGTCTGAAGAGCATCTTTCTTTATAAAAAGATATCTTCCCTGCTTTCTTAATTCTTCTATATAAGGGAGGAGATAAGAATGTTTTTTCATTTCTAAATAATGTCACAATGTGACATTATTTACAATCAAAAAAACATTTATTTCTTTCTCTCAAGAGGATTCATTCGTCCCATCATACAAAAGAGGATAAATGAAATCTGGGTTAAACTGATGGGCAAACCAAGTGGTTTGCCGTTTTGCATATTGACGGGTTTTGATGGACATCTTCAACAGTGCTTCCTCAAGGGATGTGTCTCCTTCGAGGTGCGCTTGAAGTTCAGTAACGCCCACAGCTTTTCGAAGGGGGTGGAAAGCTGGAAGATCTTGTGTGAGAAGATTTTGGACTTCTTTTAAAGCCCCTTTTTCAATCATTGCTGTTGTTCGATGTTCAATGGCTTTACAAAGCGCGTCTCGAGGTGGTTTGAGAAGAATTTTGAAAAATGAAAGATTTTTCTGAGTCTCAGAGAGAATGTCTTTTTTTTGCCAAAGGGAAAGGGGTATATTTGTAAATTCATAGATTTCCCAGGCGCGTAAAAGGCGTTGTGTATCGTTTGGGGAAAGAGAGAGGAGGGTCTCAGGATCTTTTGTTTTCAAGTCTTCCCAGAGAAAAGAAAGACCTTTCTCTTGAAGGAGAAGCCGTCCTTTTTCTCGAATCTCAGGAGGGATTTTCGGAATATCATTGAGGCCTTCCATGAGGACTTTTAAGTAAAATCCAGTCCCACCTACAATAATGGGTATTTTACCCCTTTTTTGGGCTTTTTGAATTTCGGTGTGAGCAAGATCCGCCCAAAGAGGAGCCGTGGTCCGTGTTTCGAGATCAAGCGTTCCATAGAGTTTGTGAGAAACTTTCTTTAAATCAACCGCTGAGGGATGGGCCGTTAAAAGAGGGAGCTCACGATAGAGTTGAAGGCTATCCCCATTGATAATGACGCCCTCTAAGGATGCTGCAAGATCAAGGGTAAACTGAGATTTACCACTGGCTGTGGGTCCTGCAATGACAAAAACGGTGTTCTTAGGAAGGGGAGACAGGGTCTCTCGGAGTGTCTTTATGAGCTCCATCCACGTCTCCTAAATTTAAAGCAATATAATGGGTGACGCCGCTTCGCCATATCTTTAGAAGAACGGTGCGTTTTCCAGAAGCTAAGAGGGTTTGAAGGAGATTTTCGAGTTCTTGAAAGGAGGTTACTTTGGTTTGATTCACTTCTTCAATGATATCGTCAATCTGAATGTCGAGTATTGGGAAAGAAATGGTTTTGTCGGTTCCTTGAACATACTTTTCAAGGCCAACAATAAGAACGCCCTCTACCTCTAAAGGCATTTTAAAGTAAGATTTCATGGTTTTTGTAAGAGGTGTTACATAAACACCTAAAAAGGATTGATAAGAAACGCCGGGAGATTCTGAAGAAAGGGGGATTTTAATCATATTTTTCTGCAATTCAGAAAATTCTTCTCGTTCTCTCTCAGACCACTCTTCAATAATAACGGGAAGAGAGAGCTCTTTTCCGGCTCTCCACAGTGTAACCATTACTTTTTTACCGACCGGTGTTTCTCCCACAAAACGGGGAAGTTTTTCATAGGCAGTAATGGGAAGCCCGTCGTAGGAAAGGATAATATCAGCGGGTAAAATACCACTTTTTGCGGCAG
>CANMHY010000041.1 GCA_947497675.1 Alphaproteobacteria bacterium | reverse complement strand
TTTTCGATCGTCTTTTAGTCAAATAAAAATGATGACGTCTGACATTGAGTCGATGCGTAATATTTTGGGAAATGGGAGTGTTTTTAATTATTCAGAAATAGAGTCAATGCTTAAAAAAGAACGCGCTTCACTTAGTGCTTATTCGACATCTGGAATTTTCTCTAAAGATGATGTGAAGAGCTTCGATTTTTTATCCCTCAGAAAATTTTTTGAAAAATCTTGGCTTGGGTCCTTTAATGATAAAAAATATATGTCGAGAGCCCATCAAGAGCAAGTTGTAAGGTTTCGGGAATTTCAATTTAAAGAATCTATTTTATCAGGGCTTGCCTTTGTTGTTCACCAAAAAGGAACGTTGAAGCAGTCCTCCATGGATCTTTCTTTTATTATCAAAGAAGCAGAACTCGGAGAAAATTTACGATCAGATTCTAGAACCACAAATAAACTTTTAAGTTTTATTGCTCATGAGATAATCCAAACACGTGCGCTCCTCATCCAGGTTTTAGAAGTTCAAAATATGAAAGAAGGTGTTCGTCTTCCCATTGCTCTTGAAAAAAGACCGATTAAACAGGAGGAGTATTTATAATGAACCCTCCTGAATCCTATCGATGCTACGTGTGCGAAATGTTCTCTGCTTTTTATGACTTTGGTATGCAGTATGGTCAAGATATTTATAAAGCACTTCTTCCTCCTTCACGTTTGTTGTTTACGGCTTATGTGGCTGGGTGGATTGCATGGTATATTGTCTTCAAAGGAGTTTTTAAAGGGGACTTTTGCATTGGATATTTCTTGAAAAAAAGTTTTCTTTTTGTTTTCGTCGAAAGTCTTTTACAAGGGTCAGATTTTTTTTGGGTTTATGTTCATACACCTTTTTTAGAACTTATTTCAGCTTTGGCTCAGAAGATTGTAACGCTTGGAAAAGTTTCTCTTAATGACCCTACATTCCAGGGAACACTTTTAACTGTGGATCAGTCCTTAAATAGAACTATTTTCCAAGTTTGGAATATTTTAATTGGAGAAGGGGGATGGTTATCGTGGAAGCCAATTGTGGCTGCTCTTATTCTAATCATTCCCTATCTTCTCGTTATTTGTCTTTTTTTAGCGTTTATGTTGGAATTTGTGTTTGCTCTTCTTGTGATCACAGCAATTTGTCCCCTTCTCTATAGTATTATTTGTTTTAAATCTCTACATCCAATTGTCTTGAGTGCTTTACGGATTACCTTGCATGGCGCTATGAGTCTTTTATTCTCTTCAATTGCGATGGGATTTACGATTGAAATTTTTCATAAATTTTCCCCCCTCATTCCAGTTGAATCTGAAGGGGTCTCAGATCAAATTTCAGGGTTTATATTTTCTTCTCAATATTGGGCTATTTGGATTTTAGGATTTTTATCCGTCTTTTTTCATTTGAAAGCTTCCTCTTTTGCAAAACAGATTTCCTACTTTTCCTACGATAGTGGTTTATCCCTCTCCGTCACTGAAAAAGCCTCTTCTTTTGTAGGAGGTGGTATAAAAAAATTCTGGTGATCCATTGTAAATAAACGCATGACATAGAAAGGTCGAAAATGAAGTTTCAATATATATTTCTAATTTTTTTAGGATTGGGGACAGGGTGTTCAACATCAGAAGAAGAGCCTGTAGGGATAGGATCTGATACAGATTCTTTAAAAAAATCTGCATGTCCTTGTGGGGATCTTTTTTATCAAAATGGTCTTCTTGTGTGAAAAAGAAAATATGTGTTTTTAAATGAAAATTCAAAAATTTTTGAAAATATTACAAAAGGTTGAATCCATAAATTACACTCAAAAAAGCGCGCCTGTTTTGATGACGGAAGGGCGTATTTTAGATACGGGTCATGTCTATCGTTTGATTATTTGGGTGTCTCGTTTTTTAGGATTTGGTTTTTTGGTTTCTGTTTTTATGAATATTACGTGTGTTATTTTAATTTTAAATTTATTTCCTCTAAAACAAGTTGTTCCTTTTTTTATTACCCTAACGCCAAAGTCTGAACAGATTGTCAAGATTGAGTCTATGGAAACTGAAGAGCAGGGATTTGAAGTCATGACAGAAAGTCTCTCCCAAAATTATGTAAAAATTCGAGAAACACTTGACTTTCAGACGGAATTACATCGCTGGAAACAAGTGTATTGGTTTAGTTCTTTTGAAATTTTTGAAAATTTTAGGGTCTTGATGAATAAGGATCAAGATGGCGTTTATGAGACGCGAAAAAGAAAAAAACTTTACCGGGATGTTATTATTCTTTCAGTTTCAACACTTTCAAAAAATCCTCGAATTGTTCAAGTAGAGTGGCAGGGAAAAGATTATCAAGAAGGAGGAGAGATTTATAAGAAAAATTGGATATCGACGCTCAGCATCTCTTATGACCCTCAACACGTAAAATTTGAAGATCGATATATGAACCCCCTCGGATTTACAGTGAGGGATTATGGTGTTTCTGAAAAAAATGGGGAGGAGCAAGAGGAATGAAATTAAGAATAGACATGTTTTTATGTGTGATGCTGTTCTGTGGAACGCTTTGGGGTATGGGTGTGGAAAAGCAAACTGAGATATCAAAGAGTCAAAAAGATATGGAAAACGACTATGGTGCATTGAAGCGTCCAGATACGCTCTCTCTGGGCCATATCCAAGATGTTTGGACTGCCGCTCCTCCTAGCGCTGGAATTTATAAGATTGATTATCAAAAAGATCATGTTATTCGTCTTAAAACGCGTCCCTTTATGACAACAACTATTGTTCTTCCAGAATGGGAAGAAATTTCAGACATTTTTCTGGGAGATGATCATTTTTTTATTGTTGAAAAGAAAAATGCTTATATGGTCTGTGTTTTGGCGAAAGAAGAGGGATGTGATACAAGTCTCACGCTTATTGGAAAGAGCGGAAATATTTATCCTTTTTATGTGCGTTCGGAGGGTATTCACAGCTCTCAAGTCCCAGATATTGTTGTCTATGTTGAGAAGAAAGGTGTGAGAGAACGGGTTTTGGAAGAAGTTTCGGGACGAAAAGAGGAGACAGATTATCTTCAAACAGTCCCTTTTTCTCTCGAAAATTTAACATTTCTCTTTGAAATGTTTCAAAAAAACTCGGCTTCTCAAGAGATTGCTCCCGTACGTGTTTATTCGGATGGCATTTGGACTTGGCTCGATTATGGAAATACATGGGATAAAAAGCCCTTTCCAGCCGTTTATCAAAGAATAGACGGTGTTGATACGCCTGTTAACACACGTGTTGAGGGGTCTAAAATAATTGTTCATGGTTTGCCTCCTTTGACGCTTAAAAGTGGTCAAAATGTCATTTGTATTGAAAAAATGGAACTTTAAGAAATGACTTTTAAAAAAAAAGTGCATCTTTTTCTGTGGGGTCTCTCTTGTCTGAGTATTTGGGGATGCGAAGATGAAAAAGAAAAAAATAAAACAGTGCACAATCGGCTGACGCTCAATTCCCAAATTTCAGAATTTCTTCACAATGTGGATCATATTCCAATTGAAGAAGAAATTTCTTCAAAGGAGAAAGAAGAGAAATCTTTTCAAGAAAATAATAATGACGAGACGGAGGAAAAAGAAACACAATTCTTTGATACCATTGCAGAACAAAATATTTTAAAAGAGCATGAAAAAGAGAAAGTGTCTCTCCATGTGAGAGAAGTGTGTCTGAAGAGGCAAGCCTTTCTTCATCAACGTGCAACCACTTCCCTCTGGACACAAGAAGATGCCTTGGCGGAAAATTCTTCTTTCATCTTTGAGGACTCCAATTATGTGTCTCGCCACAAAGGAATCCGAGAAGATATTTCAACATTCCCCGTAAAAGGAGAGCGTGTTCTTACAGCAGATCGCTATATACCTGTTATTTTAGAAAATGCAATTAATAGTCAATTGCCGGGAAGATTTATTGCGATTGTTGAAACACATGTTTTTGCGAATGAAGGTCGGAATATTTTATTGCCGAAAGGAACACGCATTATTTGTTCTTATAAGTGTCTTGTTAAGGAAGGGGACACACGTCTGAATGCGGTGTGTAGCAGAGCTATTCGTCCGGATGGTGCAAGTATTCTTCTAACGGATGCTTATGTCGCTGATCAAATGGCAAGAACAGGACTGATTGGAAAAGTGGATAATCGTATTTGGGAAAAATATGGATCGTCTTTTATCGTTGCGGGAATTTCAGCACTTGCAGCAGCTGGCGCTGATAGTTCTGAGACATCAATTGTTCGTCAAGCAGCTGGAAATTTGAGTGTTAATCTCGGAAATATTACAACTGGTCTTCTTAATTCGCATATAGATTTGGCACCCGTTGTAAATGTTGCAGCGGGCTCAAGACTTCAAATTATTCCAATGACGGATATTTGGTTGCGTTCTCCAGAGGAAATAGAGGCGTTGGCTTCAGGAGAGAAAGGGGAAGAACTTGTATGAATATGAAAACTGTCTCTTGGCAAAAAAAAGAGGTAAAAAAAATCTCTTTTTTTCTCTTAGTCTGGATTTTTAATTTTTGGTGCATAAAACTTGAGGCAGTTCTTCCTACTCTAAAAGTTTATATACTTTCGGATCAGACTTTTGTTTCTGGGGGAGGAGAAATAGCCGCAGGTCTTACTGTAAATCCTCAAAAAGGGTCTCAAAATTTAAGATACTTGATAAAAGGGGTTTATAAAAAAGTGAGCCAAAAATCGAGTCAAAAAGTGGATTTGTCCGAAAAGGAAAGGTTTGTGATAACGTGGCAGAATGTGATTTTAAAACCAGGAAAAGTGTCTCCAAAAAAGATTGTGGTAAAAGAAATTTATTCTGATGTGGAAAGGTCTTTTATGAAAGCGGGAAACCAGCTCATGATCAAAGGAAATTACCGTTCCCTTCTTTTTAAGATTCAAGAAATTTTAAAGAAAGAAAGGACTCTGCAGACGCGTTATTCTTCTTTGAGAGATAAAAAAAGAGGATCTTTTTCTGAGAGGGATCCGGTCTTAGAGAAAAGCTTCACCAAAGAAAGCTTTAGCCCAAGAGAAAAAAGGCGTTTGGGGCAAGAGTTTCAGAATTTAGGGCCTTATCAGAAAAGACATAAAAAACAAAACAAAGCTAAAGAACAAGGAAGTGAAAATTCGCAAGTGTTTGTCTCTGAGACGATGGAAGTTGAAATCTTAAAGGAAGGATGTTTTCCTCGGATTGACAGAGTCCAAGAGAGCGCAATTGTTCAAACGCGATCCATCATTCGAAAAAATGGGAAAATTTATAAAGAGGAAGCTTGTTCAGATTCCAGTGAGCGTTACCCTTTAAAAAAGCGCTATGAAGGATGTCAGGATCAAATTTTGAAAGAAGAAAGACAGGTTCATCCTCAGTATAAGTGGTATTGGGTGGGTGAAAATGGCCATATCCATGACGTTGAGGACGCGTGTAAACCTGATGAAGATATAACTTTTGAGATTTTAGAAGAAGAAGAACCTTGTGATCTTGACGTGAATTTAAATCAAATGACAGCACGTCAGATGGCAGAGCTCTCTTATAAAGATTATCGAAAAAGGCGCATTCTTATAGAGGCGTGTCGGCCCCATTCGCAAAAAGAAAGTCTTTTGCTTGAAAAGATTTTTTGTGGCTATCATCATAATTTTGAGTTGGGAAAGTCCACTCCTCAAACCCGAATTATCACATCTATAAAAGGGCAGGAAAGAAGGATAACGTCCTGCTCAGATGACGGAGAGCCTCTTGTGCACCAACTCTCAAACATGGGATGTGAGGCTATTATAGACACCGTTTCGGGAAGAAAATTTTCTCAAGGTCGCGTCTTGATAGAATCTCCTGAGGGACCTTTATTCTTGACGCTTTGTCGACCTTCCCAAGAATTAGAAGAGACTTGGGAGGGGTGTTCTCACAGATTTGATCATGAACTTGAGGTAGGTCAGTCACGTGGGTATTCTCGGTTTTTTTACAAAAAGGGACCTCATGTTGTTTATGTGACAGAGTGTGAACCTTCAGCGCAGGTTTTTTTACATCAAGTTCGTCACGTTGGATTTGTTCATGATGATGAAGCAAAGTCGTCCAAAGCCCAAACAGAAATCTATATTGATGTTCCCTATGCCGGAAATGTATTGGTTGACGCTGCAAGAGTAAGAAATGATTCCCCTGTCATCGTCTACAAATCAGAAAATATAAAAGATCGTCTTGATCTGGAAAATGCTTTTTATGAAGGTTGTTTTAAGATCACACCACAGATTCGGGTTCAGGTATACCGTCGTCCTGATGGGAGTGTGTTTGAAGAAATAATTGGAAAAGGGATTTCAGAGAAAAGTCAAAACCTCTGTAAAATCTTTGAAGAAACTTCTGAACATAAATCTTCTTCATGGCTTGTTAAATCGGGAAACAGAGCAACAGAAGATGTTCATAATCCTGGCGGAAGTTTTGATGGAGAATGGCTTGGATGTGGAGAAGCAAGGAGCAGGGCGCCTTGGGGAAGGTCTGGAATTCCTTTTTTTCTTTATCATTCTTCATTTCTTGAAAAGAGGCTTAGAACAGAATTTCCATCAGGAGAGGTGACCTTCAGTTCTTGGGAGCGTCTTTCCCCGACACAAACCGTTCGAACACAAATATGTTAAATTTTCCATTGCTTGTAGTGAGTTTAGAGACATGACAATTCTGCTAAAAACAATTCTTGACCCCCTTAGACCCTTTTTAAATATAAAAAATCTCAAGGAGCTGTCAGTCTTACGTGAAAAAGAAGTGGGTCTGGAGA
>CANMHY010000040.1 GCA_947497675.1 Alphaproteobacteria bacterium | reverse complement strand
CAACGATCCCATTTTTTATATGATTTGGCTGAATTTTAAAGCTTATTTTAGCCAAATATACTGTTTTTTATAAAGTTTGGCTGTTTTTTTAGTTATATTTTAGCCAAATTTATGATATAAAAAAGAAGTTAACCAAAAAATAAGGAAAGACTATGAAATCTTTATCAATTCCTGAAAATAAAAGCTTTGTAGGACGTACTTACGAACTCGAAAAGCTAGAATCCATCGGCAACATGAATGAAGCCAGTATCATTGTTATGTATGGACGCCGAAGAATTGGTAAAACAGAACTTCTTGAGCAAGCTTTTAGAAAAAAAAATGTTCTTAAATTTGAAGGCATTGAAGGGCTCGATGAAAAGGAACAACTGGCCAATACTTTAAGACAACTCATTCTTTATATTAATGATTCTCTCCCTGATATTCAAACTTGGGACGCTTTTTTTAGATTTCTGTCAACTTATACTGCTCAAGGAACATGGACCATTTATTTAGAAGAACTACAATGGCTTGCAAACTATAAAGGGACTCTTATATCTCAGCTTAAGTATGCATGGGATAATTATTTTAGGCATAACCCAAAACTTCTTTTAATTCTTTGCGGATCAGCTCCTTCTTTCATGATTGAAAAAGTGTTGCAATCAAGAGCTCTTTATAACCGATCACAATATGAAATTCCCTTAAAAGAATTTAATATCATAGAAGCCAAAGAATTTTTAAAAGGAAGAAGCGATAAAGAAGTGTTCGATGCCTATTTAACAGTTGGAGGTATCCCAGAGTATCTAAAGTGGGTCAACAGAGACTCTTCTTTATTTTTAGGACTTTGTAAAAATTCTTTTACGTCTGGAAGTTTTTTTTCAAGAGAATATAATCGTATTTTCACGAGCAGCCTTTCAAAAAATAGTCATTATCAAAAAATTATTGAAAAACTTTCTGAAAAAAAGTTTTTAAGCCGCGAAGAGATCGCCACCACCCTTAAAATTTCTTCAGGAGGAACATTAAGTT
This sequence comes from Alphaproteobacteria bacterium, assembly GCA_947497675.1. Taxonomy (GTDB): domain Bacteria; phylum Pseudomonadota; class Alphaproteobacteria; order 16-39-46; family 16-39-46; genus 16-39-46. The sequence continues at coordinate 5,772 of CANMHY010000040.1, read as the reverse complement.
CTCTTTTAACAGATTTAGAAAACTGTGGGTTTATTGAAAAATATCAATCTGTTAATACTGGTGCCAAGAGTGCTTTAACACGTTATGCCATCAGTGATAATTATCTTTATTATTATTTTAAATTTATTAAACCGATCGAAAAAAATATTGACCAAGGCGTTTACAACCAAAACCCTAAAAGTGCCCTTAAGACAGACAGTTATTATAAATGGCTTTGTTTTTCTTTTGAAAGATGGTGTCGAAAATATCATTACATTATTGCCAAAATACTAGGATTTTCTGGGGTTAATTATACTTCGGGTGTTTTTTTTAGCAGAGCAACAGATCAAACGGATAAAGGGTATCAAATAGATTTAATCTTTGAACGCGCAGACCATGTTATAACAATTTGCGAAATTAAATATCTTCAAGGGAAAGCCTCAAAAATTGTTATTGATGATTTTGAAAGAAAATTAACTCTCTTCCCCAACAAAAAGAACAAAACCATTCATAAAGTTCTCATTTGTCCTGAAGGCGTAGAAAATTCGCTTTTAAACGCCTCCTATTTTGATAATATCATAACATTTTCTGATCTTACGGATCCGCGTTATTGGAAAGGTTAGGTCACGGGCAGAATGGGTCTTCCTCCTAAACTAAAAGCTTATTTGTGGGAAGTTTGACCTCATAACGTGTACTTCGACCACTTTCAGGAAGCTTTTCAAGACATCTTTTCGTAAGAAGATCAGTCAAATCACGGGTTGCCGTTGCTTTAGAGCATTCGGTTATTCTCATGTATTTTTGGGCACTCATACCTCCTTCAAATCCTGAAACCCCCTCTTTAAATATCCGTCTTATAACTTTCGCTTGGCGCTCATTCAAGTGAGACCCAAAATTATTCCAAAATTTTGCTTTTTGAAGAACAAAAATGATGTTTTTCTTGGAATCCAACTGAGCCTCATAAACTGTTTTAACAAAATAATTAATCCACTCTGTTATATCCATTTCTCCTCTGCTTGCCTCAGAGAGCTCTCGATAATATTCTTTTTTATGCCTCTCAATTGTTGTTGAAAGGCTTAGCAAAACCGGATGACCTAAATCTTGTGAGAGCGCCTTTTCCGAAAGTGCCCGCCCAATCCGTCCATTTCCATCAAAGAAGGGATGAAGACATTCAAAATAAAGATGTGTAATCGCCGCACGAACAGGTCCTGGAATTTTTTTTTGACCTTTCATCGGATCCGTTTCATTAAACCAAAATATAAAATGCTCCATTTCAGCATCAAGACACCCACTTGGTGGCGCTTCATAATGAATGATTTCATGGCCAATAGCCCCAGAGACAATTTGCATCGGCTCTTGGCTTGTCCGCCATTTTCCAAGTTCAGCGTCTTTCTGCCCTGAAAAGATCATTCTATGCCATTCAAACAACTTCTTTTTTGAAAGTTTTTCTTTGAATGTCTCTCTTACTGAAATCATAAGAGCTGCAATTCCACAGGCCTTTGGGTCTTGTGTCAATTTTGGATTAAAGGAAAGACCCAACTGCTTCCGAACAGAAGATCTAAGCTCTTCCACATTGAGTTTTTCTCCCTCAATTTCAGAGGTCTTAAGAGCTTCCAAGACCATCAAATCAATAGCCGTTTCCTCTTTCATCTCCTCTGAAACTTGACTCAGTCCTCCCGCAAGAGAGCTTGTTTCACAGGCATATTGGTAAAGCGTCTCTTGAACACAAGAAAGATCGTACGTAAAATTTGGCCACGCTTTGCGTTCCCAGATGTACATTGCGCTCATTTTAGAGTCCTCTCTGAGCCGATTATACACCTTAATCGGCTCAAAAAAAAGACATATTTGAGCCGATTCGTCTTTTTATTCGGCTCATGCCCCTGAAATTCCATCATTTCAAATGAATTCCTCTTTCCTTAAAAAGAAGATAAATGGGAATTCTTTAAACCTTTCTCCAGTCTTCCAATACGAATCATGATCTTTGGAGCGGTGTCTGAAAATCGATCATTAAGTCGATCGGACTGATCAAAATCGAAATTTTTTATCTTATGCAAGAAAGAGAGAAGACCTTCTCCAAATCCAACATCTTGTGCAAAAAGATCAGATTTAAAGATCTGTCTGTGATGGGGGGCCCATGACAATAAAGATAAAATTCCAAAGGCTATTTTTGTAAACCCCCAGCCCAGAATGAGAAAAAATCCCATAAGAAGCGTGATGACTTGAACAGCTACGAAAGGAAGCGCTTCTTTTTGTTTGGGCGCCATCGAAAGACTCATCTCACAGAGTGCTTTTCCTCCCATTTTTAAACTCCACGCAAAAGAAAGCGGTATAAACCCAAGAACTAAAGTGCAAAATCGCCTTTGGGCGTCTCCGCGATGAAGAGACGCAAGTTCAGCAGCAATAAGTCCTTTTAATTCCTTATCTGTGGTCATCTCATAAAGCGTTCGAGACATAAAAAGCGTTTTTCGTCCAACAGCCCAAATCATTGGAAGAGGGCTCTCTTCAAAATAAATGTCTAATGATAGGGGCTCGAGTCCTGTTTTGAGAAAAATTTCATGCTGTACAGATGCCGTTAACTCTTTCAATCGAGAATTTTCTTTCTCAATTAAGGGACGAGCCCCTTTTATAACTCTTAAAATCTGAATTCCAATCCAAGATTGACCTAAAAAAATCAAACTCCAGAGAAATGTAAAAACAGAAAAGGCTATTAAAAAAGAAGAATAGGGATCTTGAGGATAAAAAAGATTGAGAATCCCATCCCCACAAAACCACAAAAAAAATCCCGTTATGCTAAACAACAGTATAACACTCACAATGCCCCCCTCCTCCCTTTCCATGCTTTAGGTAAATTTTACGTGGACTTTCTCCACCACAAATGTCTTTTCCTTACTGAGATAAAAAGCCTCTCCTGGATTCAGGTCTTTTTTAATCATATCTGGCGTCACACTAAATTTTTGCTTCACGCGGAGAGAACCTGTTCGCGGAGCATCGATATCATCATTGAGTCCGTGGGTATATTCAAGAACATCTTCCACCCCGCCCCACTCGGAGACCGTTTTAGCACTTTCTTCATCATTCAGACGATGACAAATCAGTGTATTTACGCAATTGAGAATTTGATTGGCAAAGGTGGGATGGACTTTTTTTAAATCTGAAATTCCTTGCGTTCCTAAAACAGCGTGAACACCTTTCGCGCGTCCCATGGTAACTAAATTTAAAACCTGCTCCCCTGCAAAGACAGAAAACTCATCGAAAATTGTAAATACACGAGCATCTCCATCTTTTCGATCAATCGTTGATTTAATATCATTGATAATCAATTTTCCAAGCATCTTGGCAAAATAAGGATATCGCAAAGATGGAAGGGCAAAATAAGCAACACCTTTTTGTTGAACAACCTCTCTTAAGGAAAACGTATGCTCTTTTTTCCGTTTTAAAAATTCCCCCAACTCAGAATTAACCAATAAATTTAAATGGGCAGCAAGTCCCTTTACATCATCCCGTTTATACTGAGAGAGACGTTTAACACGCTCTTGAAGAACTTTTAATTCCTTAAGATTTCCTTTTAATTGACGCACAAACAAGACGAGATCTGAATATTCCAAAAGAGAAACGATGGTCTCTAAATCAAAAGGAGTTTTCGAAAATTTTAAAATAGAACAGGTTGTTTGCAAATAATCTTCTGCAACGGATCTATAGTAATCACTTTCCCAAACGTCCTTTAAACTCATAATTTTATCTTTAAGCTCAGTAAAACTGCCCTCAGCCAAGGGGTCATAATGCCAATTGTCGTCACAATTAAAGCCATAAAAAGGGCGATTTTCCAATTCAGCTCTTTCTTTAATCCATTGGACTGTGGCCTCTGTGGGTTTTCCATCCACGATAATCAAGGCTTCTTTGCCAAGGATTGCCCGCTCATAAAATCGCCGAAGCGTAATGGACTTCCCCCCTCCCGTCGTCCCCAAAATCATCACGCCTTGATTCAGAACAAAATCCGGAATGACAATATTTTTTCCAGTCGAGAGGGACGTTCCTAATAAAACGCCTTGCACTGTTTCAGAGAGAGAAGAGGGTGCTTTCTTTTTTACGTTCCAACGACGACTCAAAAGATGGTCAACTGCGCTCAAAATTCCTGCAACCCATAAAACGTTGACACTCAAAAAAGGAACGCCAGTTTGATACCAAATGTAAACGCCCTCTAAAGGACTTTTCTGAGCCAAAAGGGAATCCCAAAAGAGACTGTTGACGCTCATACTTTCCCCAAAAAAAGAAATTCCCGTTTCTAAAAAAGAACCACTCTCTTTTGTAAAAAAGACGATAAATCCAAGAAGACTTAAATTTCCAAGGCAAAAGAGAGCCCATCCATTTAAAACAGCCATGCGTCGCCAGAGAAAAAAAAGGAGAAAGCCAAAGAGCGCTGGAAAGCTCAAACCTGCAAGAAAAAGACCCGCGAGAAAAACCTCAAGAAAGACACGTTTTTGTATCAACACAAGCCCTCTCTCCAACTATCGTGAGATCAAAAAAATGAATAAACGGCATCGCTTCAGCTGCCTTTTGAAGCGGTTTTAAAAGAAGAGGTGTACAAAAATACCAAACCTCCGAAATGTCAAACTCAAGCGCATATTTTTTAAAAATCTCTTTAAGACGCTGTGGATCCTTGAGCGTTAACTCAATTTCAATGGCAATTCGCCTTCCATCTGAAAAAATTAAATGTCCGTCAGCAATATGCCATTTCTCAAGGGATTCTCGCTTTTCTCGTTTTAAATAACGCTCACTGCGCCAAAGGGCTTCTTTATATTGATTCATGAGTATCAAAGCCACATCTACCACAGTGATCTCATGATGATAGAGCGCGAAGGGAATTTTATGAAGAGGCGGAAGATCTGTATATTGAGCTCCTTTCTTCGTAAGTCGATAAATCTTAGGACGCTTATGAAAAATGGCCTCTTCACTAATCAGCTCTTGTCCTTTCAAGCGTTTCAGACAATCGCGAAAACGCTGCGGGGTCAGATCAAATTTTTTCTCAAGGTGGGGACGCTCACAAAATCCAAACATATTAATGAAATTAAGAATTTCAAGATCACGCTCTGTCATTAAAAAAGGTTTCTTTTTTTGATTATTATTTAAACCCATAGACCAAATCTTAAGATTAAGTATTAAAAGCCTCTCTTCAAAGTTTTTAAAAAAACTTTGAGAACATTTATTTTATATTTTAAAGAAAATTTATTTATTTGAAAAGATAGATTCTAATAAATCAGCAATTCCCGGAATAAAAAATAAAAATCCCACTTGATTTAAAGGTAAAAAGGCCCCCTATCTCAAAAAGAGATGAATAAAATGAAGATTAAAATCAAGGCATTTTTTTAAAAGGCTTATCGAGACACGGCATTAATTTTAAAAACAGGGGGATCAATCAAAGTCTCATAGAGCGTTTCAAAGTTTGGAATTTCAAGCAAATAAATAAAAGAGAGCATTGTATTCCAAAGAGATCTTAAAGATCCAGATTTTACACGAGCTTGTTGAAACCGTTTATTAAGATGCTGCAAACATTGATCAATAAAAAATGCAAGCAACATGAGCTGTGCGAATATTGTACTTAAATTTTTGTCACCGTGTTCAAAGTTTCTCTCAAACTGATAGCCTTGATTTTTTCAAGTGGCCCATTCAACACCGAAGTGCAACACGGACAAAAATAGGAGTGTCAAAGAAGACCTCCTTTGGTGTTTTATAGTCTAGCACTTTTCGTGGCCGGTTGTTAAGAAATTTTTCGATAATGATTACCTCCTTTTTTTCCAA
>CANMHY010000039.1 GCA_947497675.1 Alphaproteobacteria bacterium | reverse complement strand
CTTAAAAACACTATTTTTAGGATAAAGATGGTCAATTTTTCATAAAAAAATCACTTTTTGAAAAATTTGATGATTTTTTTTGAGATTGGTTTTTTTTGGTGTTCTTTTTTTATTCAACGCAAAGGTCTCGTTCCGCTTTATTTTTATTTTTTTTCAGAACTTAAAGTCGAATTTCTTTCGATAACGGGGTTGACCGAATATTTACAAAAAATGGATGATAACTATATGATATATTTCAAAATAAAAATGTTAAAAACAAAAATGAGGAAGTAATTAGTTAGAATCGTTTCTTCGGCCAGAAAAGGACCATGTCTGCTTTATTATTAAGGAGCCCTGCGTTTTTTCCCGCTTCTTCTCCTGTTCCCCAGAAAAGATCCCCTCGTTTTGGGCCTTTAATGGCGCTTCCCGTATCTTGGGCCAGGACGAGACGGGGGAAGAATAAATTGATTTTTGGATTGAGGTCAAAAGCTGTGAGCCAAACAGGAAGCCCCAGAGGAATATATAGAGGGTCTGCTGCAAGACTCCGAAGAGGTGTTAGAGGAACTTCTTCCTTGAAGGTACCCGGTGGCCCGTCTGCAAGTGTGGGAAGCTCATCGAAAAAAATATAACTCGGATTAAGAGCAAGTGTTTCAGAAAGACTTTCTGTGTCAAGCGTCCGAAGGTAGATTTCAAGGGTTTCTTTTGTTAAGGGATCTTCCTCTAAAATTTTTTGGTTCTGAAGTGTTTTTCCAAGGGAAACATAAGGGTGTCCATTGGTGGCTTTATAGCTCACACGAATGATAGATCCATCTTCTAGAGAAATCTTACCGGAACCTTGAACATGGAGAAAGAAAGCAGAGATAGGGTCTTCTAAAAAAAGGAAAGGGGTCTCTTGGAGTGCTCCTTTCATAATGTCGTGACGCGTCAAGTAAGGGTGAATTTGATAATCATTTCCTTGGTGACCTGCCCATCTTTGTCCTTTTAAGTGAGGATGATACATCCCAAGGTCAGCAATGAATATGAGGTCTTGAGGAGGTTTGTAAAGAGGAACATAGTAGCGATCAGAAGGTGTACGAGACGCTCTTAAGGTTATTTCATAGTATCCAGTCAAAAGCCCAGCATCCTTGTTTATGGAAGCCATGGGCGTGAAATACGTTTCAAAGAATTTTTTGAGATCAGAAGGAGAAGAAGGAGAGCTTTTAAGAAAAAGGTCGGAGATATAAAGAATCTCTTTTTCAACTGAAAGAGGACATAATGCGGGGTCTTTTAAAAAACTTTCAAAAGTTTTTTTAAAAGGTTGAAAAAGATTTTCAAAAGATTCCTGCTCCCAAAAAGGAAGATCCTGAATGGAAACAGGCCTGGAAAAAAAAGAGGTCATTGGCCATAAACTCTTAAGAGGACGCGGATCCTTCTTCTGTTGCAATAAGAATCCAGTTTGGATCTTGTACGTTTAATGGTTTTTCAAAAGTCCATAAATCCGTACAAATGAGAACTTCTTGGGAGACGATGGGAGGCTTTGAAATGCTTGAATTTGGGGTCGTAAGAGTATGCGTTTGTTCTGATTCAAACTGAACATCAATTTCCATGGTTTTGGACGTAAGGCGTGCATTTATAATTTCAGCATTCAAATCTTTGATCAGAATTTGAAGGGTTTTATGGTCATTTTCACGGCTCTCAATATCTTCTACAAAAAAAGAAAATACTTTGGGCGCCAGAAGCGATTTCAAGGTTTTTTTATCAGAGGCTGCAAATGCTGTGAGAATTGTCTCAAAAGCCGCCTGAGCACCTTCCAAAAATTCGGGAACATGAAATGTCGAGTCTTTCTTTTTAAAAGACTCTATAACCTGTTGACCCCCTTTTACACCTTTTTCAGTTTGTTCAAAGGGTACATCGATAACGGTATCGTCCCCAAAGGAACTTTTTGCCTTTTTTTTCAAATCCGACGTTTTTTGTGCTGGAGAAAAGGGTTGATGAGGAGGCTTTTTTTCAAGGCCTGTTTTGCTTCCTAAGACGGTGTAAAGCCGAAACAAAATAAAGACTGCAAAGAGGGCGAGAATTAAAATATCAATCAAGACGGTATTTCCTTTATATTTATGAGAGTATAGATTAAACTTGGCGAAGATAAAGCCTTTTTTTGCAAAAAGCTCTTTTTGAGAAGAGAAAAGTTAAAAAGGGCATTGATAAACAAAAGAGAATGCAGGAGATTTTCATGGTTCAATTGACTCGGATTTATACAAAAGGAGGAGACCGCGGAAAAACATCTTTAGGGGATGGAGCACGCGTTCTAAAAAATAGTCTTCGCATCGCGGCCATTGGAGACGTGGATGAGACAAATGCGACCCTTGGACTTATTTGTGCTTATATCGAGAATGGGGACCTTCAAGAAGAAATTCGCTCTCTTCAACAAGATTTATTTGATCTTGGGGCTGACTTATGCTGCTCTCGTCCGCCAGAGCCTTCTGAATCTCGCCTTCAAATTCAAGAAGAACGCGTTAAAATGCTTGAAAGACGTATTGACTTTTATAATGAGAATCTTGATCCGTTAAACTCTTTTGTCTTGCCTGGAGGAACTTTTGTTTCGTCGTATCTTCATTTAGGACGCACGATATGTCGGCGTGCAGAACGGGCTTGTGTTTCGTTAGCACAAAAAGAATATGTGAATCCTTTTGTAATTCAATATGTAAATCGTTTGTCTGATTTTTTATTTGTTTTAAGTCGGTATTTAAATGATTTTGGAAAAAAAGATATTTTATGGATTCCTGGAAAAAACAGACAAAATCCCGAATAATGAATATTATAATGATGATGAATGAGATTTTTTCATGAGCATTCCTGAACTTTTGCAAATTCTTCGCGAAAAATTAAAACAGAAAAATCTAAATGGTCTTATTGTTCCTCACAGCGATGCCTTTCAGAATGAATTTCTTCCCCCTGAATCAAAGCGTCTTGCTTATCTGACGGGGGTAGATACTTCTGCGGGTCTTGCGATTATTCTTTTAGAGAGCGCTGCTTTATTTGTGGATGGCCGTTATATGCTTATTGCAAAGACAGAGGTAAACCCAGATGTGTTTTCAGTGCTTCCCTGGTCTTTTGGAACTGTCCAAACGTTTCTTGAAACGTCTCTCACAAAGGAAATGTGTCTTGGGATAGATCCCTGGACGCTCACGACAAAAGACTTTGAGGGATTTCAAAATATTTCTAAATCTCTGGGTATTCATCTTGTTTCGCTCTCCTCTAATCTTATCGATGATCTTTGGAAAGAAAGACCCGTTCCTGTTCTAAGTCCTGCTTTTCTATGGGAAGAGTGTTATGCCGGCGAAACCACTCTTTCAAAACGAAGCCGGATTGCGGCTAAACTTGAAAAGGAAGGAGTGGATGCACTTTATATAGGCCTTCCAGAATCTTTAAATTGGCTTTTAAATATACGTGGAAAGGATGTTCCGTTTACACCGCTTCTCCTTGCTACGGGTATTTTATATAGGGATGCCAGCATTGATGTTTTTACACATCTTGAAAAAATACCACCGTCGATTTCAAATCACTTTGGGCCGTCCGTTCAATTTTTAGAGATACACCAATTGAAAACGTCCCTTTCAAAGCTTTCGACAAAGGCCCAAAAAATTTGGTACGATCCTCATTTTACGCCCGTTGCAATTTTAGAAATTTTGACTTCAAAAAAAGCAATTCTTTTTTCTGGCTCCGACCCTTGTCTTTTAGAAAAGGCTCTTAAAAATCCAACTGAAATCTCAGGAATGCAGAAGGCTCATCAACGCGACGGGCTTGCCGTGGTCCAGTTTTTAAGTTGGCTTGAAGATAAAGACACCCAAGATATTTCTGAAATAACAGCAGCTCAGAAGTTGACTTCATTTCGGGAAAAGCTTCCCTTGTTCCACTCTTTAAGTTTTGAAGTGATTTCGGCTGTTGGATCCAATGGCGCGATTGTCCATTATCATGCAAAAGAAGGGCACGACAAAATGGTGTCGTCTGGAGAAATTTATCTGGTAGACTCTGGCGGGCAATATTTAGATGGCACAACGGATATTACTCGGACGATTCTCCTCGGAAAAGAAGCTATTTTTCCGGAGGCAAAAGAAGCCTTTACCCGCGTTTTAAAGGGACATATTGCTCTGGCTTCTATAAAATTTCCGACAGGCACGACAGGGGTTCAATTAGATGTTCTTGCGCGGCAATTTTTATGGGAAAAAGGCCTTGATTATTCCCATGGGACGGGACATGGCGTAGGCGCTTTTTTGTCCGTCCATCAATCCCCCCCGAGTATCTCTCAACGTCCAACAGCTTCTTTTCCGTTGGAAAAAGGGATGATTGTCTCCAATGAGCCCGGGTATTATAAAGAAAATGCTTTCGGGATCCGTATCGAAAGTCTTTTGCTTGTTAAAAACTCAGACGTGGAAGATTTCTATGAATTTGAAACACTGACCCGCGTTCCCATCGATAAAAAACTTATTTTGAAAGAACTGCTTACAGCATTTGAGATCAGTTGGCTTAATCTCTATCATAAAAGAGTTTTTGAAAGCCTTGACCTAGATCTAAATTCTGCGGAAAGACAATGGCTTAAAGAAGCAACAGAGCCTTTGTGAAGGATTATGAAAAAAACCTCTTTTGAATGCAAAATCCTAAACAAAAAATCCAGGATAAACAAAGGCAGACCGAACCCGTTCTATGTCAGGAAGACTCACACCTGACGTACGCAGAATATCATGCCAATCTTTCTCAATTTTTTGACTTATTTCTGTTATGAGGGTAAGGGCTTCTTCTTGTGATAAAAGAAATTTTCCATGTTGGGTAAGAATATTTTTTGCATTTGCAAAACGTCCATAATCACCACAAATCATAGCAAGATCTCGACGGTCATTGGCAATGACTGGGGATGGTGTTAAGTCATAGGCTGGAGAAAGAGCCCACGTTTTTTTTTCTGCAATAAAAGCATGGTTACGGGGGTGATCATCTAAATTGGATATCAGGGAATTAAAACATATGCGACGAAAGAGCTCTTTTAAATCTTTTTTAGGTGTTTGACTAAAACGACGCATTTCTTCTGCAAGCGAAATATAAGACCACTTATCTCGGTTTTCAAGAGTATCATCAGCCCTTAAGATTGAAAGAGCGCTTACCATGCGTGCTCTTGTATATCCTTTGTCTATTTTCTTGCGATCAAAGCGCTTAACGAGGAGAATATCCTGTCCTCCAATGGACTCTAAGCGATTTTCTGTAGTGTTGATTCCGACAGATTGAGCAAGTTTAAGCATCGCGTATTCTACACGTGCAGCGTTCCATCTGTCGTCAAATCTATTGAATTTTGCGAGCCACAATCCATCTTGGTCTTCTACAACAGCTTTTGGTCGGGCGCCCCCCATAGAAGTTCCGATAAGAAGGAGATCTCGAATCCTATTTTTTGAGGGTCCAGAGGACGTATCAATATCACCCTGAAGAAGCGTTTTAGAAATTTCAATCAGATTCTTGAGGTCTATAACTTTGTTAAAACGATGACTTGAAGGAGGAGGTGTGACTGTTACCCCAAATCCCAGTGCTCCAGCACGGTCATCAGGAGATTCGAGTAAGTAATCAATTTCGCTTAAAACAGAGAGACCAGTCTGTTTTTCAATAACATATTTTCCCCAATAATCAGGTCCTGCATCCCGCAAAGAACCAAAAATCCCTTGATGCTGAAAAGTGTTATAGGTATTGCCACTTAGCTTAAGCTCGATGGGATCAATTTCAACGGCATTCGGGTTTTCAAGATAAGAGCGTGCATATACAAATCTCCCATAGTGGCCTTGTTTGTCATTTTCTTCTAAAACAAAGCGTCCTGCTGTAATAGAATTTGTTTCTTCTGGAAGTGTTATATAAACGAAAATTTCCCGAGGAGCTTTTTTAAAAGTCATTATCAAGACCTTTTCTTGTTCGAGCACGTATCCTTTCCTCTAAACTTGCAAATCTTAATCCTTCTTCATCTTCGTTTGGATCAGCAAGATTATTAAAGGGTACTAATAAATCATAAAGCCACAAAAGAGCTGTATAAACGGCAATTCCTGTTGAAATTTTTCCTCTTTCAGCATCCATGACTGCACGCGGTCCGGTTCCGATACGTTCAGCAGCTTCAGAAATGGTTATACCGCGTCTGAGTCTGGCTGTTCGCAGATTATTTCCCAATAAACGACAGGCCTGTTCAACTTTATGAGGAGGAGATGAAAGAAGTGCGTTTTTAGAGGTCATTTTTTAACTATTTCCTAAATTTTTAGAAGTGAAGGCACCCTAAAAAGTGCTCTTAAGAGCATTATAAGTGATATTAAATGCTTTTTAAAGCATTTTTTTGAATTTAGATTTCAAATAGAGTTAGAAAAATGAAAAGGAGTGATCAATTTTTTTAAAAGAATATGAGGCCAAAACAAATCTAAACCCAACTCCTAAAGTGACCCCCCATGTCTAGACCAAAAAAAAAGAAGAGATAGTGAGACTTTCTTCTTATAAAAGAACTATGCTCAGCAAAAACCAAGCTCTCATTGTTGTTGAAAATTTGAAGGTTGGCAATATGTCAAGGTCAGCGAAGGGAACAGAGCAAGAACCTGGCCGCAATGTACGCGCAAAATCAGGACTGAATCGATCCATTCTCGATCAAGGATGGGGAGAGTTTCTACGGCAATTAAGTTATAAACAAGAATGGCGCGGAGGATTATTGATTTCTGTTAATCCCCGATACACAAGCCAGAAATGTTATTGTTGTGGATTTACAGATGCTTCAAATCGTGCATCCCAATCAGAGTTTAAGTGTCAAACATGTGGACATGAAGATCATGCTGATGTGAATGCAGCGAAGAATAT
>CANMHY010000038.1 GCA_947497675.1 Alphaproteobacteria bacterium | reverse complement strand
TGTCAAGTAGTATAATTTATTTTAGGTCACTACAAAGAGAGTTTTTACTCGAAAATTTTTAATTTTATTATAATTCAACAGGTTATTTATTTAATTTTTCACTATTTTTCTAAAAATACCTCTTTTTTACTGAATTTGGACAAAGATGGATATATTGTTCTGTTGAACCAACGTTTTCATAAAATTATGCTTGATGAATTAGGCTCAACCGTTGAATTGCAATAAACCAAATGATGAGAATTGCCCAAATGGTAATAAGAAAAGCAGGGGTGAGAGCTTCAAAGCCAAGTCCTGTAAAAATAAAAATTAACGACTGGATCCAGGCGCCTCCCCCTTTGCCAAGACGTCCTCCTAAAAGATCAACGCAGGCCTTTCCTTTTGTCCTCAGCTCTTTATCCAGAGGGATATAAACCATTTCTCGTGTGGGATCGAAAAGAGAGTATTTTGTGGCACGCATCATAATGCTTTGCCCAAGTCCAAGCCAAACGATCATTACGGAAAGATCAAGGCCCATAAAAGTGGAGATTTTATGTGTAAAAATGATGACCCCTAAAAAAATGCTACTTGAAATCAAAAGAACGAAGGGTGTAATGAGCGCGCCTGTGCGCCAACTAAAAAATCTTAAGAAAGCACTGCCAAAAAAAGTTAATATAATGGACACAACACCTACCATGATCTGGAGTCGGCCCATAAAAGAGTTGTAATCGTGATTCTCAGGAAAAGCATCTAAAACGCGGTCTTTAAAAATAGCTTCGCAAAAATTCATCGACAAAAAATAGGCAACAACAATAATGATCAGATACTGTAGGTGTTTAGATTTTGCGACATACATTATCTGCTCGCGCCAACTTAGTTTAGGTGCTTTTATTTTTGCTGAGACAGGATTTTGTATGGGTGTATTTCTCTTAAACCCTTTAATGGACGTCATCCAATAATAAAGGAGGATGATTGAGGCAACACTTAGACTCGCAATGAAGGTGAGCATTTTAACGTTTTGACCCCAAGACGTGATCTTATCAAGCCCCAAAATGTGGTGAGAACAGAAGACAATGACAACGCCACCTGCAATGAGCCCAAAGTTTCCAATAAGCCCAAAGAGTCCATAAAATCGTTTGGCTTCTTCTGAGGACGTAATATCATTGGCAAATTGCCAAAACATGAGACTGAGAACGGCAGCACTCCAGAGTTCTGAAACGACAAAGAAAAGTGTATACCCCCAATTTCCGAGCAGAATAATAAACCATTTTAAGGCAGGGTAGGATTCTTGAAAAAAGAGAGTTTTGTCGGAGGAAAGATGCCAAGACTCTAAATTGGGATGAATGAAAAGTCCATAACTTAAAAAAAATAAAAAGAAAGGTGTGAGGGTAATATAAAAAAGAGTGCGTTGACTTAAAAAATTACTGAGCACCACATAAAAAATCATATATCCTAGAGAGGCTGGAATAACGCAATAAGTTTTGATAAAAGAGATGATTTCAACGCCAGAGCCAACCGAATTGATCACCAATGTTTCTTTTGTTGTTCTTAAAATGGCAAGTGTGAAAATGATAAAGAACATCATAAGAGCCATGGGTAAAAATTTTTGCCACTCATGCCGTTGAATGGGAAGAAAAAACTTTTGAATATTACGAATATTAAAGGTCATAAGAGATGCTTTTAGAAAATTTAAAAAAATTATTCGATTCAACCTTCGTAAAGGTCAAGAAGGATGTATACAAATTTTTAAAGAGAGATGAAAGGAAAATCGGGTAAAAGAAAACGGAAAGCACTTCTGCTTTCCTTTCTTAAAAGGTATGAGAGGCCATTTCTCCCCAGTTTGATCCTACACTGGCATCTGCAATAAGGGGAACCTCTAAGTGTATCACGCCTTCCATAATTTTTTTAAGTTCTGGTCCAAGCATGGAGAGTTCATCTTCTGGAATTTCAAAAACAAGTTCGTCATGGACTTGAAGAAGAAGTTTGGAAGAAGATTTTTGCTCGTTTAAGAATTGGGCAGCGCGAATCATTGCTTTTTTAATAATGTCCGCAGCGCTTCCTTGTAAAGGGGCATTAATGGCTTGACGCTCTGAAAAAGCCCGAACTTGGGGTGAACGATCATTAATATCTGGAATAAAACATTTGCGTCCGAAAAGAGTCTCAACATAACCCTTCTGATGGGCTTCTGCTTTTGTGTGTTCCATATAAGACTCAATGCCAGGATAGGTCTTAAAATAGGCGTCAATATACTCTTTTGCGTCCCGTGCAGGAATCCCGAGTTGTTGACCAAGGCCAAAGGGACTAATCCCATAAATAATCCCAAAATTAATCGCTTTTGCTTTATGCCTTAACGTTTCATCTATTTTCTCTAAGGGCGTTGAAAAAACAAGTGACGCTGTGATGGCATGAATGTCATGACCTTTCAAGAAAGCCTCAATTAAAGACGGAATTTTTGCAACATGGGCGAGAAGACGAAGTTCAATTTGAGAGTAGTCAAGGGATAAGAAAAAATGTCCAGGTTTTGTAAGGAAAGCTTTTCGGATACGGAGTCCATCTTCAGTGCGAATGGGGATGTTTTGGAGATTTGGATCTGATGAGGAAAGACGCCCTGTTGACGTTCTGGTCATAGCGTACGATGTATGGACGCGGTGGGTTTTTGAGTTAATTTGAGAAATAAGCGTATCTGTATAGGTGCTTTTTAGTTTTGCAAGGCCCCGCCATTTTAAAATTTCCTTTGGAAGTTCATGTCCTTGATCTGCAAGACTTTCAAGGATTCCGGCACGCGTGCTAAAATCTCCCATTTTTCCTTTTTTCCCGGTCTCTAAACCCATTTCAGAAAAGAGAATTTCTGAGAGTTGTTTTGGAGAGGCAAGATTAAAAGGTCGACCTGCAAGAATATGAATTTGATGTTCAAGGAGCGTCATCTGTTCAGAAAGAAGTGCGCTTAGTTTTCTTAGGGATTGTGGATTTACGAGAATCCCTTCAAACTCCATCTCTTCTAAAATGGAAATAAGAGGACGGTCCAAAGTTTCGTAAACTGTACTCAAACGTTCTCTCATAAGACGTGGTTTTAAAACATCATGGAGCCTTAACGTAAAATCAGCATCTTCTGCAGCATATTGGCAAGCATTGTCAAGAGGGACATAGTCAAAGGTGATTTCAGATTTTCCAACCCCAACAAGATCTTTATATTTTATGGTTGTATGATTAAAATACACAGAAGATAGATGATCTAAATTGTGGGGCGTTTTTGTGCCATCTAAGACATATGAGATGACCATTGTATCGTCGATGGGAAAAACGTTAAGACCGTGATTTTTGAGGACCAATAAATCATATTTAATATTGTGACCAATTTTTAAGAAGGCTGAATTCTCAAAAAGAGGTTTTAAAAGAGGAATTACTTTTTCAAGCGTAAGCTGCTCTTTAATTGTATCTTGATCTAAAAGGGAAAGCTCTTTTTTATGGTTGAGAGGGATATAGGCAGCGACCCCTGGCTTATAACACAGGGAAATTCCAACGAGTTCAGCTTTAAGAGCATTGAGCGAGGTTGTTTCTGTATCGACAGCAATCTTTGGATATTTTAGGGCTTCTTTTAGAAAATTTTGAAGCGCTTCCTCCGTTAGAATTAATTCGTAGGAGAGAGGTGTTGTGGCGACAAGAGATTTCTCAGAGAGGGGCGTTAAAGCAGGATCAATGGACGTGTTTTGCTTTTGAAGGTATCTCTCAACGCGTGGGATTAAAGACTGAAATCCCTGCTCTTTTAAAAAAGAGACAATTTTTGAAGCCTCAATCGGTTTGATCTTGAGATCAGAAAGAGGTTTTGGGAGGGGAACGTCTTCATGAAGTTGAATAAGTTTTTTTGAAAGACGGGCTTTTTCTGTATTTTCAAGGAGAGATTTCTTATGAGATGGCTTTGAAACATCTTCGATGTGATCTAAAAGATTTTCAAGAGTGGTGAAGCGTTGGATAAGATCAGCAGCGCCTTTAGGGCCAATGCCAGGAACGCCCGGGATATTATCGCTCGCATCTCCCATGAGGGCTAAAACATCAATAATACTTAAGGGCGCAACGCCAAACTTTTCAAAAACTTCTTGAGGTCCAATGATTTTGTTTTTGAGGGGGTCAAAAAGACTGACCTCAGAGGAGATAAGCTGCATCAAATCCTTATCGCCCGAAATAATTTTAACAGGAATCCCTTTTTTTACCGCTTCTTTTGTATAGCTTGCGATAAGATCATCTGCCTCAAATCCTGGGATCTCGAGTGACGTCACGCCAAAGGCCTCACAGACAGAGCGTGTTAGAGGAAACTGAGGAATCAGATCGTCGGGGGGCGGGGGGCGATGCGCCTTATAGTCAGGATAAATATCATTTCGGAAGGTTTTTCGGCCTGCATCAAAGATAACAACAAACCCGTCCTCTTCTGTTTCAAGAAGTTTAAGGAGCATGCTTGCAAATCCATAAACAGCCCCGACTGGGGTTCCGTCAGAGCGGCTGAGGGGAGGAAGCGCATGATAGGCCCTAAAAATATATCCAGAGCCATCCACAAGGATGAGGGGGGGAGGTATCGTCATCAGAGGTAGCCCTATGTATGGAAATTTTGAATAAGTTACGTCTTCAATTTCATTTTTACCATAAGCTTTCTTGTAAAAAGGGTCCATCTTTTTTTTAAGACGGATTTTGAAAATAGGTTTCAGAGCAATGTTTTTGAAAAATACGCGTAAAGTGTCTCAAAAATTCTTTTTGAAATGAAGCGTATTTTTGTCATTGCACATTGATAGGTTTTTCAACTCATGCCTAAAACATGGTGGCAAGTGGCAACAGGTAAGATCAACATCAACAGATTGGAAAGTAGGCTGTTTCAATTAAGGGTTTATTGTGACAAGAGCACCTTTAAGCGTTAGAATTCCGCCGATATCACAGAGTCCTATGCCACTGACTTTGAAGGTCATCATTGTGCTTTGGGACAGAAATTCAAGGCCTGATTTAATCGTAGTGTTCATGCCGCTTTCTGCCATAATGTTTTGCCCGGCTTTTATGGAAAAATTCATTCCTGCATTTTGAATTGTATTTTGACCTGATTTAATCGTGATATTTCCTGTGACATCAATCGTCAAGTTTCCATCGACTGTTAAGGTATAATTTTCTGTGACTTTGCGTGTATAGTTCCCTGTAATGTTATGAGTTTCATTGCCTTTAGAAAGTGTAACAGTTCGGTTTCCTTCTTTTAAAGTGATGGTCTCATCCCCTTTATCCAAAGTGACAAGATGATCCCCTTTTGTTATTTCCAAAGTATCTGTTCCTTTGCCTTCACCTTTACCCAAAAGTTTAACAGTTCTACTTCCTTTATCAATGGTTAGGAAATCATTTCCCCGTTTATCGGGGCCCCCAGAATTTTCATCTTTAGCGCTTCCTCCTTGAAGAATTGCCGTTCTATCTCCCGCTTCAATGGTGGTTTTGCAATTGCCTTTTTCCAAGGTTGTTGTGCGATCATTGATAATGTCAATCTTCATATCTTTCTGGGCATGAATATAGATCTCTTCATGATCTTTCTTGTCTTCAAATCGGAGCTCATTGGATCCTTTTTTCCCCTTTGAAGTGTTGCTTTTAAGGGTTGCTTTTGTAGGGTCACTTGGACGGTAGGGGGGCATATTATCGGCGTTATAAACGGAACCGGTGACAAGAGGGCGATCTGGATTCCCATTTAAATAACTGATAACAACTTCTTGTCCAATACGAGGGGTATAAAGAGCGCCCCACTGAGAGCCTGCCCAAAGGGTTGCAACACGAATCCAGCAAGAACTCGTCTCATCATCTTTTCCATGTCGATCCCAATGAAATTTTACTTTAATCCGACTATAAGTATCGGTCCAAATTTCTTCATCTTTTTTGCCTGTAACAATGGCTGTTTGAGAGCCATAAATCTTAGGAAACGGTGTTTTAAGAGGGGGACGGTAAGGGATTTTTTTCGGAAAAGCTTCAAAGGTGTTTTCATAAATAAATCCTTCCCTTTCTTCATCATAACGTGCCTTATGATGAACTTTATGGAGGACGTAAGTGGTATTATATTCTTTGCGCTCATGGTTGGTGAGATCAAAGATATAGCCACTTAAGAAAAAGGGGCACGTTGATTTGCCTTTCAAAAAAATTTGAGGGTTTTCTTTCTCTTGAATACGCAACGTCGTGATGGTTTCGCCTATATCTTGAACTTGATAATTCCCCGGATATTCAAAAATCTCTCCTCCAAGTCCCTCTCCCTTTGTTTGTGCTGTTAGTTTTGTTCGAGGGGTTGTGTAATTAAAATCAGAAGATGCAAAAGCACTTGGAACGGTTGTTTGAGAGACATGACATTCATAAATAGCCGAAAAGGGAGGCGTGGCCATCTCTCCTCGAATGTAGGGGATTTTCTCCCCTGTGGTGAGAGAAGAATAGGAAGAAGGATTGTCCCCCAAGATTAGAATATGTTTATTTGAGGTGTGCTCAAAGAAATAAAAAATACCTTCTGCCTCAAAAAGCCGACTGGTAAAATTAAACATACTTTCATTGTATTGAACGCAATACTCTCTCGGCTTTCGGCCGCGGTCTCGGGTCTGATCTTTAACATTGCGAATGTGCTGTTCTTGAAAAAGTTTTTTTGTAATGTCGAGTGTCGATTCGTTTTGGAAAATGCGGCAATCGCTATTAAATTGAGAGCGCCAAAAAGTTGGGTAAAGTTTTGCTGTGTAATAGGTGATTTCTTCCTCTTTGAGGATACGATCACTTTCTTGGATCCGAGGTTTTCCAATGGTGGGACCTTGGACAAACTCTCCGATAATACCATTAACATAACGAACCCCCTCTTTAAAACGAAGTGTAATGGTTGCTTCCTGTCC
>CANMHY010000037.1 GCA_947497675.1 Alphaproteobacteria bacterium | reverse complement strand
TCACGCTTTATCCTGATGGAAATCGAAATCCCGTTTTCGACAAAAGGTCCCATCATGGCCTCAAACCGATGTACGCGTTGCGTTTCCAAATCCGGAAGACGTGTTGAGAGAATGGGATGCGTCTCTGGATCCCAAGTTAGCCCATTCATATTGGCAAGTGTATAACAAACCTGGGTCCAATATGCAGCATCAAGCACGTCGGCATGAACAAATTCATACCCTTTTCCTTCAATCTCAAGAGCCAGCTCTTTTTCTTTGAGGACAGAAATCTCCTGCAGGTTTTTAAGGCTCAAAAAAGGCCGGAGGGGCTCCAGAAGCGTTTTTAAAAAAAGCGTCACTGTACAAAATTCCTTTTAAAAAAAGGGAGATGTTTTAACATATTTGTGTTTTAACATTTTGTGTGGGTGTGAGGCGCTCCCACGGGGTAAAACTCATCTCTCCCGATGGAAATTCTGTCCTCATCCTTTTTTCAAGAAACGAAGAGTGATAGAGAAAAAAAGGAAACCCTCCCTGCCCCCAAGGCGCCCGTCTTCTGGCCTCACCACACCCAAGCCATTCTCCATCAAAGGCACCACCCGGCCAGTGGACATCTTGAGTGGCCCTGTCACCAGATTTTATCAGCCATGAACACGATTTATGCTCCGAGGTCTCTTCGATTCTTTTACAAAGATCATGGCTTTTACGAGGCTCTCCTTTTCCTATGACCTCTTCAAAGATCGTTTGATCAGGCCTCCTATAAACTTGAGTGCGGATTCGAGGCGTGATTTGAAAGCAGCCGTCAAACTTTGCCTCGTTTGAACAGAGTTCCTCTTTTATATCTCCTACAGTGTAAGGAATAGAAGGATCCCCTTCCCTCACCTTTTCTGAATCCACAAGGACTTCTCCTCTGTAAGGAACCATGATGTAGATTTCGTGTTTAGGACGCGATACTTTACGATCATCATCATGTTCATATCCCCTCAAGCGAGGTTGATGATCGAAGAATTTAGATGATGGCTGACAGTCCGTCATAGGGGTTTTAATGCCTCGAATATCAAGAAAGAACCGCGTATACCCCTGCGATTGTCCACTCTCAAGTTTATGATCAAACTTTGTTTCACACCCTTCCGTCGTCTCTTGCAATCCTTGAGCCGGACGGCACTGCGTGATAAAACGCGGCCCCTGAAGCGTCTCAATCATCGTGCACACTTGCGGAAACCTACGCCCGGATCCAGCTTCAATAATTGGGTAACATCCAACCGTTGATATTTGATGAGGCATGGGCTGCTCTCCCTCCTCATCAGAGCAACGCCTCATGTGTATTTCTTGGCCGTCCCGCACTGCAATAATGCGGCTTTGCGCCCAAGAATACTTAGCGTCAAAGTCATGCCTTGGGTCGCACGCAACTTTTTCAAGCTTCAGAGACGACGGAACGCCTGTTAGGGGACGGCATTCTTCAACGACAACACGTCTTTTGTTGAGATTTTTATAATAAAGCTCAGCCTGCCGGGTGGCCACCATGGCTGTAAAATCAGGAAGAATTGTACACGCTTTTTCGTCTTCTTTTAATTCAAAGGGAGTGTCCGTATCCGTAATGCAGCTTCGATCAATGTCTTGTATAATTCCCGTGCCATCAATCCAGTACCTCTTATATTGAGGCCAAGCCCGACGCTGTTCTTTTGAGACGTTGTCTTCACACCCCTCATATTGCTTTAGAATGGTATAATGTTCATTGGAGTCTGAACAGGGATCTTCCTTAATCACTTTACCATTTTTACGCGTGATGGACCTCGTTCGAATGATCACTAATCCTCGCGTTTCATCTCTCCGAGGGTCGCATCCTTCCTTTAGAATCTCAACGTCTATGCTGTCAGGCTGAGGAAGTTTCTCTGTTGAACCCTCTTTCTTAGATGCTTTAGGGTCAAGATTAAGAGGCTGAAACTCGAGTCCTTGCCTCTTGCGCGGACTTAGACGAAACTCATTTTGAGAATTTGATTCAACCTGTTCAGTGTTTTGGGAAGAACTTTTTTGATCTTTGGCGCCCTCTTCTGCAGGATGTTTTTGCCGATATGTCGTTTGAGCTTGAACGCTTGCGTCTCTGGTTAACCTTGTTGCGTCTCTTGTGTCAAGCGCCCCCGCATCTTGCATTTCTGAATCCTTCTCTTTGGATGTTTGTCTCTTAAGCCGTTTCTCCTTTTTGGAATTTTGGTCATCTCCCAAATTCTGTGCTTGCATTTCTAAAAGGCGTGTCCCGTGGACTTTGAGAGCTTTTATATCTCCCTTCAGTTTTAAGGTCGTTTGCTTTGGCAAACACGACCCTTTGTATCTGAAGATCGACTCTACTTTTCCTGAAACGGGCTCTTTAACCTCATCTTTCGTCTCAATCCCTATCTCTGTCCAAACCACTTGAACCACTTCTTGAGGAGCCTCCCCAAACTTTTTAAACTTTCCAAAAAGGAGCACGGGTCTTTTTTTTTCTTGGGTTTTTTTTGGAAGTTTTTCCAAAGACGTTCCTGGAGGGTTTTTAGAAGACTTTTCTGAAAGGTTTGAGGCTTTTTCTTTTATCGAAGACCCCAATAAAAGAGGACTTATATCTCCTACAATGCTTCCATTTGACACGGATAAATACGTATTCCCCAAAGTGACCACGGAGCCTGTCTCCAAACTTGAAGACGCGGGTTCTCCGGGCGCCCCTTCTAGGGATGCGCGTGCTCCCAAAATCAATAGTCCAAACATGAAGAAACCAAATTTACTAAAAAGCTTTAAGGGCATGTACATCTCTTTTTAAAAGTGGGGTTCCCGGGATATTTTCTAGGTTCTCTTCAAGAACGCTAGATGTTTCAGGCACTTCAACCTCCTCAGGCGCCCTCACCCAAATATCCGTCATTGGAATAATTTGAAGCCGAGATCCTGCAGCAACGGTCATGACAGGGGCAAGATCGGCATTTTTCTCAAGCATTTGAGCTGTAATCTGCCCTAAGTTTACACTCAGATTGCTCGCAGATTGAGAAACAACTGAGTTATCTGCCGTATTAGCGCCTGCCGCTGCAAGTGCTGAAATCCCTGCCACAATAAAACTCGATCCATATTGAGTCCACATACGGTTATCCACAACCCCAATGGCGCCTGTTCGCGCCATTTGATCAGCTGCATAGGCGTTTGTGAGAAGAACACTCGCGCCATCCGGACGGATAGCACGACCGCAATGCGCCGCAAGACGTGTGTCTCCCTCTTTTGACAAACACGTATACGTACAAATGATCCGCGTTCCCTTGGGAAGCAAAACGCCGCGCCCTTCATTTGCAAAGACATGGGTCTCGACAATCCCAATAAAGCGCCCCGGAAGCTGACTGTTAATGCTATTTTCCAGCACCACAGGAATGTAACGATCTGCCGTTATAACCCGCATTCCCTCCACAGGAAAACTTGAGACGTCTTCTTTAATCCCCTTAAGATGGGTTTTGTAATCCTTATCTCGAGCGTTCAGCCGTTTTGTACGTTTTTTTTCTTTTGAAAACACTACCCCTGTCGTCTTTCGTCTTAAAAGCCCTTCATACCTTTTATTTTGAGCATCTTTGGATTTAAAAGGCTGTAGAACTTCTAGAGAAGTTCCAAAAATCGTCTCATCATAAAACTCCTCTTCTGGCGAGGTTTCTTCTATTTCTTCGTGTTGCATTATCTCTTGCTTTGGGGCCTCTAAAACAGGAGGAGGGGTTAGGGCAAAGACATGAAGAAACTCCGAAATCGTCGCTTTCATTTCAAGTCGGTTCAGAGGCGTCTTTTTTTGAGGAGACAGCATTGATTCAGATAAATCCTCTCGTGTTCCATTTTTTTGAAGGTGGGGGTCCTCTTCCCAACATCCACTTAATACGCAAAACGCTAAAACAAAAACCGAAGATTTCATCAAAAAAGAGAAGAATGGTCGCAGCATTTTTATTTTTCACTCGGCATAATGCAGACAACCTTTTGTCCAGACTTAAGCGTTAAAGGCGCCGTCCCGTGGACAATGATTTTGGAATCCTTAATACGCGTGTTGACCGGAGTATCTACACCATCAACAATCCGGTACACCGCGGGAAGTGTTATACGGTCCCACGTGTCTTCATAATCAAGCCAGGTCCAAATGCCATCCGAATAAACTTTTTGAGGAGCAATTTCAATCGATTCTGGATTTTTTGCTGACATTTCAAAGGAGAAAGTGATATTTTCAGGTGCAAACGAAATTGTGTTGATGTAGTCTCCCGGCGTGTGATTGGTAAAATCTTTCATATCTCCCAACTCAGGGCCGTTTTTGTTTTGCACCAGAACGGTCCTTTTTTTTTGGAAGACTGGGAAGGCTCCTTGGACATAAACAACAACATCGGTCACATTTTTACTATGAACGCCTTCCGCTCTGATATAAAACGCATACACAGTACCGCTTTTGCCAATAATTGTCAGTGTCGTGTCACATCCCTCTCCTTTTGGCATTATGCTCACAATATTCTTTGTTTTTTTCTCTGCCAAAAAGGCCTCTGTATCTCCCAAAGAGATATCTTCGATCTCCTCCCACTTTGGGAAAATGATGCTTGTGGTTGTAAAAATCCGTGATTTTAAACGGATAATATGCTGAGGCTCAAAATTGACACTGTACACTCCCGCATTCGGCTCTGCCGCATTCCAAGCCTCTTGAATTTGTCCGAGAGGACCCGCCTCAGGCCTTTCTAAGGTCCCGTAGTCTCCATTTTGTTGAGCAAGAACTTGATCCACAACTTGAGAGGCCATATGCTCTGGAATTTCGGCCCTCAGGGGACCGGAAATTCCAATCATGGTGCTCATCATTGTCCCCATCATTGTACAAGCAATCCTAAAAAATCTCCTCCCAAACTGAGAGTACAAAGATGTCATTGTCTTGTTCCCTCCCCTTGCTTCTCCGAGACCCCGTAAGCTACCACCACAAACCCCAAAGGATTCATATAACGGTCTTCAAATTTTACGCTCGATGCCTCATATTGAATCGTCAGTGTTGAAATCCACCGTGTTCGTTTAATCTCAAGTCCTCCCTCCGCATCAATGCTCTGCCACTCAACTTGCAAAATACGAGGGTCTTTAGAAAGTGTTGACACCGACGTTATGGAAAGACTACGCGTTACGTTATCCAGCTTTCGCGTTTCATAAACGCCGCTTCCCTGGCTTTGGCTTCCCTGGCTTTGGTTTTCATGAGTTTGCATGATATTTTTAAACATCTCAAACACAGGAGGTGTACTCAGCCAGTAAACCCTCTCCCACCTCTCGGTCTCTGTCTGAAAGTCAACCGTCTCCCTCATTTTAACGTAATCCCGGGCTAAACTCTCTGTCATCACATCAAACCCGTTCGTTTCAGCATCAAAAGGCTCTATGCGCACAATTTGGTCCGATTTTGGACTCACCGTTAAAAGAAGAGGCTCTACCCGTTTTAACGGAAAGAGATTTAGAAAAAGAATCGCAAAAATAATATTAACCAGGATCGAGCTCAACAACCCAAAGCCCAAAATCCTTGAAACCCACGCAAAAGCACGATACGAATGATTGGTGTCAATCAGGCGCCCTTGTGTGATCAATTCTGGAGACCTCTCCTTAAAGGGCGCCTCTCCCCCCATTTGAGACTTCTCGGATCTCTTAGAGGACACGCCTCTCTTAAAAGACTTGAGTTTGTTAACTTTTAGGATGATGCGCCGTCCCCAGGATGCTTGAGCACTTCTTTGAAACGCGTGCTGAACCCTGGCTCCTTGAGGGAAGTTTTGAGAATACTCTTCGGTAAAAACGTTCGTGGAAAAACTCATTAAACGCGTACTCCGTTTCGATAAAAGACTTCCCCGCACGGACACGCGGATTGTTTAAGAGCATCCATATCATACCCAATACCACGTGGTGGATCCTCCAGAGACGTACATCCAGACATACATAAACTCGCTAAAAAGAAATAAATCAGCGTGTGGTTCATCTCCAGAATCCTCTTCTTTTTATTTTTAGTTTGGCATGAATTTTAAGAGACCCAGACACTGCTTTTTGCTCGTCTTTTATTTCCATCTCATTTTTGTAAGGCACTATAACCAAAAACTCTTGCCTCCCTAAAACAACACTGACTTTTAGGCAAAGCTCCCCCGTTTTATTTATGTCCAACTTAGGTTGGATATAAAGCCTCTCTCCATTAAGAGTTCCCTTTGCTTCACAAGGAGTCTCTAAACTAAAGCGTTTGTTTTCATTTGTTGTTCCAATAATGTTAAGAGAGAGTGTTTCGCCTTTGTCATCTTGAATGGAAACCTCCAGCGTATAATCATCCGGCGTGATATAGTACTTCTCAAATTTTAAGAGCATCCCTTTTAAAGACTCTTTTTCTTTAGGATGCACACTCTGATCTAACTTTTCTTTAAGAGCTTGATGCTGTACTTGAATTTGTTCTGGCTTGAGGCGTGCAAGAAATTTTGTGACAGCCATTGACTCATTTTCAAGAACACAACTCAAACTAAGTCCAAGAACCACAACGCCATAAAGATAAGATTTTAGTTTCATTTTCATGAATAAGTTCCTTGTTTTATTTAAAGTTTTAAACATAAAGTCTTTCAATATTATCTCATTTTAATTTTTCTTAAACCTCTCTTATCAAGATTTTGCCGATTTCATCGTCCCCTCACTTTCTGGCCCGTCCAACGAGCTCCTGCCCATAAAGCCTGTCCGCCTCCTTTTGCAGCAAGCCAGCCTGCGCGTTTTGATTGTGCATATAACCCGAGTCCCGCCGCTGTCACAGCAGCCACAGGACCAGAGCCCCCCATGGAAGAGGAAAGAGCTCCTGCAAAGGTTGACGCTTTTAAATGGAAAAAAACAGAAACAAACCCTAAAAAAACAATGGCCCAATACTTTTTAGAAAATATAAAGT
>CANMHY010000036.1 GCA_947497675.1 Alphaproteobacteria bacterium | reverse complement strand
CTGTCAATTTGAAATTGCAAATCTTATCAAATCCAAGGACGGCGACTACATTTTTTTCCTTAAAGGCAATCAAGGAAATCTGAATGACGATGTCCGGCTTTACTTTGAAAAATCCCCAGAGAGCGAACAATGGGAAGATTACAAGGATGTTGACAAAGGCCACGGTCGGATTGAAGAGCGGCGTATCAGGGTTACCACTAATGTGGCGTGGCTACCCGAGCTTCATCCCCATTGGAAGACGATCCAAAGCCTCATTCGCATTGAAAGCATAATAGAGAAAAATGGAAAAAAATCATCTGAAACAAGATATTACATCTCTTCCCTGCAAAAGAAAGCAGACAATCTATTGGAAGCCGTGCGGTCACATTGGGCGGTAGAGGCCTTCCACTGGGTGCTGGACATGTCGTTTGATGAGGATTATCTGCGCACGCGAAAGGGCAATGCAGCAGAGGTGATGTCAGTCCTGCGGCACCTTTGCTGTAACATGCTGCAGACCTACGTGCAGAGCCTCGGACCCACCACACGCATGAGCATCAAGGGCGCCCGTAAGGCCTGTGGTTGGAATCAAGATACTCTCAAAAATGTCATTTCAAAGGGGGCGGAATAAATCTTTCTTGAGGCGGCCCTGACAAAAATTCGAAAAACACTTGACAGAAGGGGCTTAGACAGGATAGGCAATATCAGTCTTTTATAAGATTTTTCCTTAAATTTTTTAAGGGGGTGTAGCTCAGTTGGTTAGAGCGCCGGCCTGTCACGCCGGAGGTCGCGGGTTCAAGTCCCGTCACTCCCGCCACTCTTTCACTTCAGCAGTTGTCCAAAATCAAGAATATTTTTAAATATTGTGCATTTTCGATGCTTGGTTGAACACCATTCACATAAATCAAAACTGGGCAGAGCGCAAATCCATGAGGGAGAGGAAATGCATGGAGTCTAGTTTTAACTTGTTGAATGACAGTTGATTTAATTGGTCTTTTTTCTGGTTTTTTGGATGACAACTTTAGTTTAAGGTTCATTGCACATGAATTCATAGGAGCCTTGATTTTTCATTATCTCTCATATTCTTTGGGTGTTAAAATGCAAAAAGAAAGTCCTAAAGTAACAAAAATAATAAGAGAGAGAAATGAAAAAAATACTGTGTGCTTTGATAATGAGTGTGGCTTTTCTCAGTGTGAATGAGACGTTTCGCAATGCATATTTTTGTAAAAACTTTGACAGGAAGAATGTTTACTCTTGATGTAATTTCTTCTGATACAATTGAAAATGTTAAACAAAAAATTCAAGATAAAGGGAGAATTCCTCCAAATCAGCAAAGACTTGTTTTTGCAGGAAAACAATTAGAAGATAGACGGACACTCTCAGATTATAACATTCAAAAAGAAAATTCGCTTCATCTTGTCCTTCGTTTGAGGTGAAAGTGATTTTTTCTCTTTTTCCAAAAGGAAAGATCCAATCCGCCTTGAATTTTCTCGAGGTTCCTTGTAGGATGAGCCTCGAGAAAAAACGTCTCTAAAGCACATGATTCTATCATAAATGTGGTGGCTTTAGAGTGTGATCAACTTTGTTAAGAGGCTCTGCACTATGCAAACGCTCCTGAGGGAATACTTTTGCCTCGTTGTTTTTTTTGGAATTTCTCTTTTTATTTCAAGTTTTATGGTGCTTTTGGCATTTCTGCGTGCCAAGCGGAACCCCTATCCTGAAAAGCTGACGCCTTATGAATGTGGGTTTGATCCTTTTGACGATATGTCTCATAAGTTTGATGTTAGGTTTTATCTTGTTGCAATTCTTTTTATAATTTTTGATATAGAGGTTGCTTTTTTATTTCCATGGGCTATTTCTTTAGGGGAGATAGGTATTTTTGGTTTTGTGTCTATGATGGTTTTTTTAGGCATTTTAACAGTAGGGTTCCTTTACGAGTGGAAAAAAGGAGCTTTGGATTGGGAATAGTCCTCTAATAGATGGTTTTTTGAATGATTCCTCCGTGTGATAACTCTGTTCTCGATCCGCGTACGCTTTCACCTGATGAATTGATGCAAGCGTTTGCTCAAGAGGTGTCAAATAAAGGGTATTTTATAACCCAGTTGGATAAGCTTGCAGCATGGGCGCAGAGTGGCTCCTTATGGCCCATGACCTTTGGTCTTGCGTGCTGTGCCGTTGAGATGATGCAAACGGCAGCAAGTCGCTATGATCTAGATCGTTTTGGGGTTGTGTTTAGACCGAGTCCCCGTCAGTCAGATGTGATGATTGTGGCAGGAACGCTTTGTAATAAGATGGCCCCTGCATTGCGCCGTGTGTATGATCAGATGGCGGAGCCCAGATGGGTGATTTCCATGGGATCTTGTGCAAATGGTGGGGGATACTATCACTATTCTTACTCTGTTGTGAGAGGATGTGATCGCATTGTTCCTGTAGATGTGTATGTTCCTGGGTGCCCTCCAACAGCGGAGGCCCTTCTTTATGGTATTTTACAGCTTCAAAAAAAGATTTTGCAAGGTCCGAGTCTGGTAGAGCCGCTTTCTTTTGACGAGTCTGTTCTTAAAAAAAGTTTTTTAAAAAAGCTGTTTAAAAAAGAAAAAAGCATACAAACAGTTCCTGATGATCAAAAGGACGCTTAATCGTGGACTCTAAAAATTCTCAATATCAAACGTTTCTTGCGTATATCCAGGAAAATTGGGGACAGAATATACTTGAATCTTCCTTTGAAAAAGAAGAGATCAGCGTTCGTGTTACAGCAGAAAGCCTCTTGAATGCTGTTGTTTTTTTAAAAGAAAATCCAAATTGTTTGTGTCAATGTCTTATGGATATTGCTGGCGTTGATTACCCGGAGCGTGAACGACGATTTGATGTTGTTTATCAGTTTTTAAGTTTAAAGCATAATTTGCGTGTTCGTCTTAAAGTGGGTGTTTTTGAAAACGAAATTGTTCCTTCGTTAACAGAATTTTACCCCTCGGCCAATTGGTGGGAAAGAGAAGTTTGGGATTTGTATGGGATTCCCTTTGGGGGACATCCAGATCTAAGACGTATCTTAACGGATTATGGGTTTGAGAATCACCCTCTTCGAAAAGATTTTCCGCTGACTGGGTTTTTAGAAGTCCGTTATGATGAAGCTCAAAAACGCGTTGTTTATGAACCGGTTAAATTGGATCAAGCCTATCGAGACTTTGATTTTTTAAGTCCTTGGGAGGGTCCTCTTGCTTCCTGTGAGAAAGAGGACTGAAATGACAGAGACACACTCAGCACTTCCCCTCAAAAACAATGAACAGTATACGCTTAATTTTGGCCCTCAGCATCCTGCAGCCCATGGCGTTTTACGCCTGGTATTGGAGCTTGATGGGGAGGTGATTGAGCGCGCGGATCCTCATATTGGATTTCTGCATCGCGGAACGGAAAAACTTATTGAGCATAAAACATACACGCAAGCCATTCCCTATTTTGATCGTCTGGACTATGTCTCTCCGATGTGTCAAGAGCATGCTTTTGCGCTTGCTGTTGAAAAACTTCTTGGAATTGTTGCGCCTTTAAGAGCCCAATATATTCGTGTTCTCTTTTCTGAAATTACGCGCATTTTAAACCATATTTTAAATGTGACAACCTTTGCGCTTGATGTCGGCGCCATGACCCCCTTTTTGTGGGGATTTGAAGAACGTGAGATTTTGTTGGGTTTTTATGAACGAGTTTCAGGCGCACGCTTCCATGCCAATTATTTTAGACCAGGAGGTGTGAGTCTTGATCTTCCAAAGGGTCTTCTGGAGGATATATTGGATTTTGTCAAAAAATTTCCTAAATTTTTAGAAGATACAGAAAATGTTTTAACAGAAAACCGCATTTTTAAAGGACGGACCGTCGATATTGGATGCATCAATGGAACAGATGCCCTCCTGTGGGGATTTTCAGGTCCAAATTTAAGAGCATCAGGAGTTCCTTGGGATCTTAGAAAGTCTCAGCCTTATGATGTTTATGAGAGAATGATCTTTGATATCCCCATTGGTGAAAAGGGAGACTGTTATGATCGATATCTTGTGCGCATGGAAGAAATGCGTCAAAGTCTTAGGATCATAGACCAATGTGTCCAAAATATGCCAGAGGGGCCGATCATGGTTGAAAATCATAAGATTACGCCTCCCAAAAGAGCCGATATGAAAGTTGATATGGCGTCAATGATTCAGCATTTTAAGCTCTATAGTGAAGGGTATCATGTTCCCCCTGGCGAGACTTATACTGTTGTCGAGGCTCCGAAGGGGGAATTTGGGGTTTTCTTGATTTCAGATGGAACAAACAAACCCTATCGGTGTAAAATTAGAGCTCCAGGTTTTGCGGCACTCCAGGCAACAAATTTTTTAAGTAAGGGGCATATGATTGCAGACCTTACTGCCATCATTGGATCTTTGGATATTGTTTTTGGGGAGATCGATCGGTGACGGCTTGTTCAAAAAATGATTTTGACAATAGATGCTCTTCCTCTCCTTTCTCTTTTACAAAGGAGAATGAGGAGCGCGCTAAGCAGGCGATTTCTCATTACCCTCTTGGGAGGGAAGCAAGTGCGGTTTTAGCATTATTGGATTTAGCACAACGACAAATTGGAGGATGGCTGTCTCCTGAGGCGCTTGTTTGCATTTCAGAGCGTCTTAAGATGCCGCTTGTCAAGCTTTATGAAATTGTTGGATTTTATTCGATGTTTCGTCTTAGTCCACGCGGTAAAAATCTTGTGCAAATTTGTACCACAACGCCTTGCTGGTTGCGCCATTCTCAGGAAATATATGAAGCTTTTCAGAAAAGACTTGGGATTTCTTATGGAGAGACAACGAAGGATGGTCTTTTTACGTTAGAAGAAGTTGAATGTTTGGGGGCCTGTGTTGGAGCTCCTGCTCTTCAAATAAATGATGATTATTATGAGAATCTTACGCCCAAAAAGGTAGATGATCTTTTAAAACAACGAAAGGAAAAAAAAGAGAAGCCATGAGTCTTTCTCCCGGAAACCGTATTTTTAAAAATCTTGACGGCAGCGAAGGTATTTCTTTGGCAGCTTCTCAAAAACGGGGCGATTGGGAAACTCCAAAAAAACTGATGGAAAAGGGGCGTGCTTGGATTTTTGAAGAAATAAAAGCCTCAGGTCTTCGTGGGCGCGGAGGAGCGGGATTTCCAACTGAAAAAAAATGGTCGTTTGTAAAGAAAACAGGCCTGCCATCCTATCTTGTGGTCAACGCAGATGAAAGTGAGCCAGGAACGGCAAAGGACCGAGCCATTATGCTGTATGAACCTCATAAACTCATTGAAGGAGCTCTCTTGGCAGGATTTGCAATTGAAGCATCTGTTGGGTATATTTATATTCGTGGAGAGTATTATAAAGAAGCTTGTATTCTAGAGGAAGCTCTTAGAGAGGCTTATGAGGCAGGATTTTTAGGAAAAAATGCCGCACAGACGGGGTATACGTTTGATCTTTATGTTCATCGAGGTGCAGGGGCCTATATTTGTGGAGAAGAGACGGCGTTGATTGAAAGCCTTGAAGGGAAAAAAGGATTTCCTCGGTTAAAACCTCCTTTTCCGGCTCAGATGGGTCTTTATGGGTGTCCAACGCTTGTGAACAATGTGGAAACTCTTGCTGTGGTTCCGACTATTTTGAGAAGAGGGGCAAAATGGTTTTCAAGTCTTGGACGACCTAACAATACCGGGACAAAGATTTTTTGTATTTCAGGGCACGTTAACTTTCCTTGTACGGTTGAAGAAGAAATGGGAATTCCGCTTCGTACGCTTATTGAAAGTCACGCAAAAGGCGTGCGGGGGGGGTGGGATAATCTCCTTGCTGTTATTCCTGGAGGATCCTCTGTTCCTCTTATTCCAAAATCTATTTGTGATACCGTACGAATGGATTTTGATGATCTCAGAGATGTTCAAAGTGGACTTGGGACGGGAGGGGTAATTGTTATGGACCGTTCAACGGATATCATTAAGGCGATTGCACGCCTCTCAAAATTTTATATGCATGAAAGTTGTGGGCAATGCACGCCTTGTCGCGAAGGAACAGGGTGGATGTGGCGCATGCTTGAACGGTTTTCAAAAGGAGACGGAAATGCTTCCGATATCAATCTTCTTGAAGAGATCAGCTATGCGATTGAAGGGCATACCATTTGTGGTCTTGGCGATGCTGCTGCGTGGCCTGTTCAAGGTCTTATACGGCACTTTAGACCAACCATCGAGAAATGCTTTGATGATTTTAAAGATCATGGGAAGGAAAAAATAAGCTCATGATGACACTTCATATTAATGGGCGCCCTATTGAGGTAGAAGAAGGGGCAACTGTTTTGGATGCTTGCCACAAGGCCAATATTGAAATCCCTGTATTTTGTTATCACCCTAAACTTTCCATTGCGGGTAATTGTCGTATGTGTTTGGTGGAGATGGAAGGGTGTTCAAAACCCATTGCATCTTGTGCTTATCCTGTATCTCAGGGAATGGTTATCCAGACGAACACGCCCCTTGTGGAAAAAGCTCGAAAAGGAACGCTTGAGTTTCTTTTAATTAACCATCCTTTGGATTGTCCTATTTGTGATCAAGGAGGGGAATGTGATCTCCAAGATATTACTTATGCGTATGGCGCGCTTTCAGGGCGGTTTCAAGAAAATAAAAGAGCTGTTCCAGATAAGGAGTTTGGTCCTTTTATTAAAACGGACATGACGCGTTGTATCCTTTGTACGCGGTGTATTCGATTTGCAGACGAAATTGCCGGTGTTCCAGAACTCGGTGTTATTGGACGTGGAGAGTTGAGTGAAATATCACTCGGGGTTGAGAGGGCAATTTCTTCTGAACTTTCAGGAAATTTAATTGATGTCTGTCCTGTTGGAGCCTTAACATCAAAACCTTATGCTTTTAAAAGCCGTTCGTGGGAGCTTAAAAAAAC
>CANMHY010000035.1 GCA_947497675.1 Alphaproteobacteria bacterium | reverse complement strand
CGTTTTGGTTCTTGAAGATGATATCGTGGGGATTTCTGAGGGGTTTGAGAACGCTCTGAATCAAATAATAGAGCATCTCCCAGAAGAATCTTTTGTTCATTTGGGGGTGGCGGATCCGGATCTTTATAAAAAAGGAGATCGCGTTACATTGGAGTGTGGATTGGGGGAGGATTTAAAATTATGTAAAGTTTTGTCGTCGACGCGGGGGCTCGGAACATTTGCGTATATTATAAATGGCAAAATGGCTAAAAAACTCTTGAATTCTACTGATTTTCAGGGGCCCGTTGATGTGACGCTTTTAAATAGAACCACTTCCCACGAAATTTCCATCTATGCAGCGTTTCCCTTGTCTCTCTATCTGGAAAATAATTATGATCAATCAATCATCGCTCATATGTAATGCCCATATATATTGGATGCGTGAAGGAATAGCTTAGATGATCCTAAGGAAGTAAAGGAAAATACGAATTTAATATCTGTGTCATAAATTAAATAACAAAAATTAGCATTTTTTTTAAATATACAAAATTTTTTTATAAATAAGATTTAAATATAAAAAATTATTGCCCAAGAACGCCTAAATGATTGACATGATAAATAGTCGTCTGCAAAGGTACGTTAAATTAAATCTGAAAAAAATAGAGTGCAGGATTGATTTTAATTCAATTATACTTTGGAGTAATTAATGTCAAAGATGAGTTGGACTGAAGAAGAAGTTGATTTTTTAAGAAAAGCATATCAGGCAGGATTAAGTCTCAAAGAGATGGGTTATTTTTTAAAAAGAAGTGTAACAGCTGTTAATAAAGCTTTATATCGGTTTTCGATCCGAAAAAAAGAAATCAGGTTAAAAAAACCGAAAAACTCAAACGGAGAGGTGCGTCATGAAATCATGCAATCGATCATGGAAACCTCTAAAAAACGTGAGCAGAATTTGGCCTGTTTAAGGATTGAGGATTTTGAGAGAAAAAAATATTTAACCAGAGAGATTTTTTCAGATTATCATAATCGTGATCTTTCTCCCCACGGTCATCTGAGCGAGATATTTCAAGACGAGACCCTCTTTGAAGAGGGGATCTATAATGATTTTTCACTTGTCTGCGGACGCGTGAAAAAAAAGAAAATACTCTATCGTCATCCTGAAAAATTTGTATTTTTTGAGGATGTTTTAAGGTGGCTCGTACACAGAGGTTTTAGGGTTGAAAAGATTCATCGGGAGGTTTTTTTGGAAGATTCTTTGATGTCCATTCCTCTTTATAAAATAACAATGCCTTTTTATGAAAAAGAGGTCTCAAATTCCTTTAAAACAGAGGCGCAGCTTCTTCTCTTTGCAAATAAAATTCGGTTAAAGGAAGCTCTTCCCTTATTTTATGTCTTTAATATCACGGTTGAATGAAAGTTTATGTTTCACTTTAGATTTTTAAAACTTTTTATTATTTTGAATTTTATCTTTTAAATCCTAATTTTAATATAACTTATTGATTTTAAATAGTTTAAACGGGATATTTTATGGTTTTATAAAAACGGGGTGAGAAAGAAAGCGTCTTTCTCGTTGACAAAAAGTAGAAAATTTTCTAGACCCTTGAGAGGACATCAGATCTTTGGCTTAAAGAGAAATGTTCTTAAGGATTTTAAGGAGGGGTGGCCGAGCGGTCAAAGGCAACAGACTGTAAATCTGTCGACGTATGTCTACGTAGGTTCAAATCCTACTCCCTCCACCAAAATGCTTGACCGAGGGCTTTTTGGTGCGGTATTTTTCGTGTTTTTGGAGGTTTAGAAAAGTCTCCTGTGCGGGTGTAGCTCAATGGTAGAGCCCCAGCCTTCCAAGCTGGTCACGTGGGTTCGATTCCCATCACCCGCTCCACCTTTATTTAAGAGAAATAAAGGGTAGGTTTATTCGGGATAGATGATAGATTCCAAAAGAGTGTATCAAAGTTATTGGGTTAATTGACGGAATAAAACAGATAAGGGAATAGAGAAATGTCCAAGGCAAAATTTGAGAGAAACAAGCCGCATTGTAACATAGGAACAATCGGCCATGTGGACCATGGAAAGACAACGCTGACAGCCGCGATCACGAAAGTGCTTGCTGGAAAAGGTGGTGCGCAATTTATGGCGTATGACCAAATCGACAAGGCGCCTGAAGAAAAAGCACGTGGCATCACGATTTCAACAGCGCACGTTGAGTATGAAACAGCGAAGAGACATTATGCCCACGTAGACTGTCCCGGACACGCGGATTATGTGAAGAACATGATCACGGGAGCAGCGCAGATGGATGGTGCGATTTTAGTGGTTTCAGCAGCAGATGGCCCGATGCCTCAGACACGGGAGCACATTTTGCTCGCGCGCCAAGTGGGAGTGCCTGCGTTGGTTGTGTATATGAACAAGGTTGATCAAGTTGATGATCCTGAGTTGCTGGACTTGGTGGAACTGGAAGTTAGAGAACTCCTATCGAGTTATGATTTTCCAGGAGACACGATTCCAATTGTTAAGGGAAGTGCGCTCTGTGCCTTAGAAGGACGTGAGCCTGAGATTGGAGAGAAGTCGATTGAGGCTTTGATGGATGCGGTAGATAATTACATACCGCAACCAGAGCGGGCAAAAGACAAGCCATTCTTGATGCCGATAGAAGATGTATTTTCAATATCTGGACGTGGGACGGTGGTAACGGGACGCGTTGAGCGCGGTATCGTGAAGGTTGGAGAAGAAGTTGAAATCGTAGGAATTCGTCCGACGCAGAAGACAATTATGACGGGTGTTGAGATGTTCCGTAAGTTGTTGGACCAAGGAGAAGCAGGGGACAACATTGGAGCCTTGTTAAGAGGGACGAAGAGAGAAGATGTTGAGCGCGGACAAGTATTGGCGGCGCCTGGATCGATTAAGCCCCATACGAAGTTTGAGTGTGAAGCATATATTTTGACGAAGGAAGAAGGAGGGCGGCATACACCGTTCTTTGCAAACTATCGTCCACAGTTTTACTTTAGAACAACGGATGTAACGGGAACGGTGGTCTTACCAGATGATGTGAAGATGGTCATGCCTGGCGACAATATACGGATGACCGTTGAGTTGATTGCACCAATCGCCATGGACGAAGGGCTTCGTTTCGCAATTCGCGAAGGTGGTCGTACCGTTGGGGCGGGTGTTGTCTCTAAAATTATTGCGTAAGTTTAAATCTAGGATTTAGGATAAAAGAAGGTCATTCCATGGAAAATCAAAGTATTCGTATTCGTTTAAAAGCCTTTGATCATCGTATTCTTGATCAATCTACAAAAGAGATTGTGAATACGGCGCGTCGAACAGGGGCTGTTGTAAGAGGACCCGTTCCTCTTCCAACAAATATTCAAAAGTTTACGGTTAACCGTGGGCCTCATATTGACAAGAAGTCACGTGAGCAGTTCGAGATACGAACCCATAAACGTCTCTTGGATATCGTGGACTGGACCCCTCAGACGGTGGATGCTTTAATGAAGCTGGAACTGGCTTCTGGTGTTGATGTAGAAATTAAGCTTTAAGATAGGTGAAGTAATGCGTACAGGACTTATTGCTGAAAAATTAGGGATGACACGGCTCTTTACAGTTGATGGTGAGCATCTTCCTGTGACCGTTCTTCATGTTAAAGACTGTCAGGTGATTCAAGTCAAAACACCTGAAAAAGAAGGTTATCGTGCTTTGCAAATTGGGGTTGATAACAATCCTAAAATAAAGAATGTTTCAAAGCCGTTGCGGGGACATTTTGCCAAAGCAAAGGTTGAACCTAAAAGGCATTGTGCAGAATTTTGTGTCTCTGAAGAGAATCTTCTTGATGTTGGTACCGAAATTCGTGTAGACCACTTTACACCAGGTCAATTCATTGATGTGATCGGGACGAGTATAGGGAAGGGATTTGCCGGATCTATGAAACGCCATAACTTTGGAGGCTTAAGAGCGTCCCATGGTGTTTCAGTTTCTCACCGCAGTCATGGATCAACGGGAAATCGTCAAGATCCAGGCAAAGTATTTAAAGGAAAGAAGATGGCAGGTCATCTTGGTTCTGAGCGCGTGACGATTCAAAATCTAAAAGTTATTCAAACCGATGTTGAACGTGGTTTGATTATGGTCTATGGGGCTGTCCCCGGAAGTCAAGGAAGTGTTGTTCTTGTGCAAGATGCAGTTAAAAAAGTGCAGCATTGAGAAAAAGTGATTTAAAAAGTTTTTAAAGGATTGGAACATGAAGTGTCCAGTTAAAAGTTTGGATAATAAAGTTGTTGGTGAAGTAACGTTGCCAGGGGAGATTTTTGGTCTTCCAGTGCGAAAAGATATCTTATCTCGCGTTATTCATTGGCAAATGGCGCGTGCACGCCAAGGGACCCATCAAACAAAAGGGATCTCTGATATTAGTGGAACGACACGCAAACCCTATAAACAAAAGGGAACGGGTCGAGCACGTCAAGGAAGCCTAAGATCACCACAGTTTCGAGGGGGTGCTGTTATTTTTGGACCGCTTACACGGGATCATGGATACAGTCTTCCTAAGAAAATTAGAAAATTAGGTCTTAAAACAGCGTTATCACAAAAACTAGCCTTGGGTGAATTATTGATCGTTAAGGATTTTAAATGTGAGACACTTAAGGCAAAAGATTTAGAGCAGAAACTTCAGGTTATGGGGCTGTCTTCGGCCTTATTCATTGATGGAAATGTGGTCGATTCTAACTTTTTGTGTGCTGCTCGAAATCTTATAAATATTGATGTTTTGCCACAAGAAGGCGCAAATGTCTTAAGTATTTTAAAACGTAAAATGCTTGTTTTGTCGGAAGATGCAGTTCATCACTTGGAGGCACGTTTAAAATGACAACTTCTCCTAAAAAGAAAACAATTTCTCTTTCAAGAATGTATGAAATCATTCGGAAACCGCTTGTAAGTGAAAAGACGACGATGTTGACAGAAAAAAACCAGCATGCGTTTGAAGTTTCCCTTGATGCGACGAAACCAGAGATTCGTGAAGCGATTGAAGGTCTTTTCAAAGTTAAAGTTTTGGCTGTAAACACGCTGCGTGTTAAAGGAAAGACAAAACGTTTTCGAGGAATTGAAGGAAAGCGTGCAGAAGTTAAAAAAGCTTATGTAACGCTTGATTCTGGGTCAACTTTGGATGTAATGGCAGGAATATAAAATGGCATTGAAATTTTTTAAACCCACGACACCGGGACAACGCCAGCTTGTTCTTGTAGATAGGTCAGAACTTTGGAAAGGGAAACCTGAAAGATCTTTGACAGTAGGACTGAAGAAGACAGGTGGACGCAACAACAATGGCCGTATCACAACGTTTCATCACGGTGGCGGTCATAAAAGACGGTATCGTCTTATTGACTTTAGACGGCAAAAATTCGATATGGTAGGTGTCGTAGAGCGTCTTGAATATGATCCGAATAGAACAGCTTGGATTGCTTTGATTACCTATGAAGATGGTGAAAAAGCATATATTTTAGCACCGCAACGTTTGAAAGTTGGGGATCAAGTTATCTCCGGAGAGCGCGCCGACATTAAACCTGGCAATGCAATGCCGATGCAAAACATTCCTGTAGGAACAATTGTTCATAATGTTGAGATGAAATCTGGAAAAGGTGGACAGCTTGCAAGATCCGCTGGAACGTATGTTCAAATTGTTGGTCGTGATTCTGGGTATGTTCAGCTTAAGCTTAGTTCTGGTGAATTAAGAATTGTGCGCGCAGAGTGTATGGCAACAATCGGGGCTGTTTCAAACCCTGACCAGAAAAACGTTGTACTCGGAAAAGCAGGACGTAAACGGTGGATGGGAATTCGCCCAACGGTTCGTGGTGTTGCCATGAACCCTGTTGATCACCCTCATGGTGGTGGAGAAGGAAAAACATCGGGTGGTCGTCATCCTGTTACGCCTTGGGGAAAATGTACAAAGGGTAAAAAGACTCGTAAAAATGTTGCAACGTCGAAGTATATTATTCGGCGTCGAAAGTAAGATTTAGATTTTGGTCCTAAGAGAATAAGGAGTTAGGAATTTGACACGTTCGGTATGGAAAGGTCCCTTTGTGGATGGTTATTTGCTTAAGAAAGCTGAAGCCTCACGTCAGTCTGGTCGGAAGGAAATTATCAAGACCTGGTCGCGCCGTTCAACAATTCTTCCCCAATTTGTAGGGCTAACGTTTGGGGTTCATAATGGTCATAAGTTTATTCCTGTGTATGTCACGGAAGAGATGGTTGGTCATAAATTTGGTGAATTTTCTCTGACCCGTACCTATTATGGTCATTCGGCAGATAAAAAAACGAAAAGAGGTTAGGATAAATGAGTAAAAGTCCAACTTTAAGACGCTTGGGGGATGACGAAGCAAATGCATCGCATCCTATGCTGCGGGTTTCGCCCCGTAAGCTAAATCTAATTGCAGGCGCAATTCGCGGAAAAACAGTTGAAGATGCGCTTGCATTTTTAATGTTTGATAAAAAGCGTATTTCAAAGGATGTTAAAAAAATATTAATGTCTGCGGTTTCAAATGCTGAGAATAACCATAATCTTGATATTGATCAATTGGTGGTTTCGGAAGCTGTTGTTGGAAGATCAGTGGTTATGAAACGTGTGATGCCTGCTGCAAAGGGCCGTGCGACTCAAATTCATAAACCCTTTAGTCGAATTAATATTTGTGTTGCTGAACGTCTCAAGGAGACAAAATAATGGGACAAAAAGTTAGGCCAAATGGCTTGCGTCTTGGAATTACACGTACATGGGATTCCCGTTGGTTTGCTGGACGTGAGTATGCTGATCTTCTCCATGAAGATCTCAAAATTCGTAAGTACCTGATGAAGCATCTAAAGCAGGCTGCTATTTCAAATGTCATCATTGAAAGGCCTGCAAAGAAGGCGAGAATAAATATTTTATCCGCCCGTCCTGGTGTTGTCATTGGTAAAAAAGGTGCTGATATTGAAAAGCTTCGCTTGGAAGTCTCAAAAATGACTGCAAGTGATGT
>CANMHY010000034.1 GCA_947497675.1 Alphaproteobacteria bacterium | reverse complement strand
TCTACAATGCCATCGTAGCGCTCTCCCATCTGAGCTATGACCCCCTTTGATTCTTTTGGAAAATACTCCAAAACTCTTAAAAGAGGCAAGAAAAAAACGAATTCAACGACATTAACCAGCTTGTTATCGTTAAAAATCCCAGAACTCATGAAAAATGCAACAAAATGACTTTTTTGAAAAACCTTGAAATTTAACACTTATAGATTGTTTAAAAAGAATTTATTACTCTTTTTAAAATTAAATATTTTCACTTTCTTTTTATATCCTCTCAGGCTTTTCGAGAATTTTTTTAAAAAAAAGTTGACCTTTCATCGTTCCTCTTGTATTGAAGGGAGATCTCAAGTTTTTAAAAAGGATGACGTATCATGGCAAGACGATGTGCTATAACGGGCAAAGGTGTGATGACTGGTAATAATGTCAGTCACGCCAACAATAGAACTAGACGCCGGTTTTTACCCAATTTACAAGAAACATCTTTTTTAAGTGATGTTTTGGGAAGACTTATTCGTCTTCGTGTTTCAGTAAATGGTATTCGTTCTGTTGAGCATGCAGGCGGCATTGACGTCTTTTTATCAAAGGCCCGTAAAGAAGATCTTTCAAAAGATGCTCTTGATTTTAAACGAAAAATAGAAAAGAAAAAGAGTTCTTAATGGATGAGCTTTGATTTTCTCTTTATTCTCCAAAACCCGCTTCGGCGGGTTTTTTATTAAACCTTGCAGTCATAAATTCTATAGTCATCAATTTTTCAGGCGGATTTTCAGTGATGAACACCTCCCTCTACCCTCAATTTTCCTTTGATATTCAGGTTCAAGATTTAGAATCTCGGGCTCGGTGCGGTCTTATCTCAACCCCCCACGGCACTGTTGAAACGCCAAACTTCATTTTCTGTGCAACCAAAGGAGCCATGAAAGCCCTTCGCATGGACATGGTCAAACAAACAGGGGCTCAGATTATCCTTTCCAATACCTATCATTTGATGTTGAGCCCAGGGGCTGACCTTGTCGAAAAAATGGGAGGGCTTCATACTTTTATGAATTGGAACGGTCCTCTTTTTACCGATTCAGGCGGATTTCAGATTTTTAGCCTTGGACATGGCTCCATTGCCTCTGAAATCAAAGGGAATCGCATGCAGAAATCGTCCCGGTCTCTTCTCAAGATAAATGAACAGGGAGCAACTTTTAAATCTTACTTAGATGGACGTCAACATCTTCTCACCCCAGAAAAATCCATCGAAGTCCAAATGAAGCTGGGAGCTGACCTGATTGTTGTTTTGGACGAATGCACCCCCTTCCATGTCGATAAGGCCTATACAGAGCGCTCCATGGAAATGAGTCACCGATGGGCTGTAAGGTCTCTCGAAGAGTTTAAGAGGCGCTCTAAGGATACCCAAGCTCTTTATGGCATTATCCAAGGAGGTGTTTATGAAGACCTTCGAAAAGCAAGCACAGGATTTGTAAATGAACATCCTTTTTTTGGGCATGCTATTGGAGGCTCTTTGGGAGCTTCAAAACAACAAATGGCTGATGTGATTGGGATGACAGCTCCCCTTCTTGTCCGAGATCGTCCCATTCATCTTCTTGGAATTGGGGGAGTTTCTGATATTTTCGAGGGTGTTGCTCTCGGAATTG
Source organism: Alphaproteobacteria bacterium (assembly GCA_947497675.1). Classification (GTDB taxonomy): domain Bacteria; phylum Pseudomonadota; class Alphaproteobacteria; order 16-39-46; family 16-39-46; genus 16-39-46. Next base: position 5,372 of record CANMHY010000034.1, on the reverse strand, counting down.
ATACATTCGACTGTGTCCACCCAACCCGTCTTGCCCGTCATGGCGGCGCTCTGGTTCAGCCTTACCTTCTCCCCGAAGATAAAAAGACATCCTCGCGTGAACATCTTAATCTCAGAAATGCACGTTACACGGAAGATTCGGGTCCCATCGATCCTTCTTGCCCCTGTTATACCTGCCAGAATCTTTCACGTTCCTATCTCCATTATCTTCTCAAAGCAAGAGAACTCGTCGCTTTAGAACTCTTAACACTTCATAATATAACATTCATGGTCCGGCTCATGACGGCCATTCGAGAGGGAATCAAACAAAGAAACCTACCCTCCTTGCGAAAAGAGTGGTGCCATTAAAAACGGAACTCTCTCCTTACAGACTTAAAATAAGAATTTTCGTACCCATTCACCAAGATTATAGAAGGGTACAAAAAAACGATAGGTCTTTAAATTTTTTAGTGTATAATTACACTTTAAATATAAAGGTGTAAATTTATATGTTTTTTTGTTATAAATGTCATAATCCAATCTTAAACAATGAATTATTTCATGGTCTTCATCAGGACTGTTTCCATACTTGGTTTAAGACCACGCCTGAGATAAATTTTACAGATATCGTTTTAAAAAAAGATGAGACAAGTTTAGAGTCAAAATTTCCCTCTCTTCATACCAGTTTTTTTCAAGGAAAATTTAAAAAATACTCTGCAAAGCTTGGAGAAAAATTCTATATTTTAAAAGTTCAACAGACTGAATATCCTGAACTTCCCCTGATTGAATATCTCTCAAATATAATTGCACGAAAGCTTGGACTAACGGTTCCTGAATTTTATCTCATACGATTTTTGAATGAAGCGGATGCTTTTGTGGTTCATAATTTTATGGGAAATTATACGCCAGGAAACTTAATTCATATTTACCATTTTCTAAATAGTAGCGATGAATATTCTGTGAAAACAATCCTTAAAATCCTTGAGGATAAGGTAGGACGAACAGAACCTATCCAACAATTCATTTTCATGTGCTTGTTTGATGCTCTTATTGGAAACCAATATCGTCATGGCAGAAATATTGGTCTCATAGAAACAAATAAAGGATACATATTAGCGCCTTTTTACGATAACCCATCTTACATTGGTATTGAAGACTATAATTTACTCTTAGCAGAACATAATCCTCGTGGGAAAATTGCAACTTCTCTTACCCTTGATCCGACACTAAAAGATTATCTTCTTGAATTTGAAAACCTCGGATACCATTCAATCATCTTAGATTTCATCAAAAAATTTCAAGGGGTAAATTTCGAAGAAATTATTAACACCTTTCCCTTATCAGAAAAACGCAAATTTGCTTTTCTATATTTAATAGACCGTCGGAAAAAGGAGCTTCAAATTGTTTGAAAAACAAGATTTTTCCTATAAAGAGATCGTTGCAGTTGATGTGTTTTTAGAATACTTTGAAACAAGATCCTACGTGGGACGTCTCGAAAAGAAAGACGATGGATTTTATTTTTCTTATGAGGAATCCTATTTGAAAGAAAAATCTATTATTTCATTAGGACCCGAATTTCCTTTAACTCAAAAATATTTTTTTTCAAAAGAGCTTTTTAAAAGTTTGGAAGATCGTATTCCGGATCCAGATAATCCTGCTTACCCGTCTTACTGCAAGGAGTTCGGGATTCCCATAACGTTGAAAAACCCTTTAATTCTGCTTGCAACCATCGGAAGACGTGGTCCCTCTTCCTTTATTTTCGAGCCTGTTTATGCAAAAGAATTTACATTTGAACATTTTGAAGAGTTTCGAAAACAATTAGGTCTTTCTCTTAAAGATATCTCTTTATTATTTGACGTTTCTTTATCCTCTTTAAATAAAATAATATCAAAAAACTCTTCTGGAAAAGATGTTTTAAAGCGACTTGAAATTTATTATTTGTTTAAGGATGTTTTAAAATTTCAAATTCAACAAAATGGAAAATATTTACATAGTGATAAACTCAAAAAATTATTTGAATTTGTGTATGAAAATAATCAATAAGAAAAAGACGATTGATTGTCAAAAAACAAGAAAATGTCCTCCCGGCTTCGCTCGCTCAGCCCTCTCTAAAAACTTGTGAGGCTGGAAAGAATTTTAAGTGTTGTTTTTTTTGACAAAGGGGGGCAAATAAATGCAGGATGTTTAAGAGGGTGTAAAGCTTCTTTGGATTCTTAGTTGTTTTGCATCGGAAGGAACAGTGAATTAAGGGCTCTAAATTATCCTTCGATTTGGATAAGAATCGTCCTTCGAATTCATAAGAATGCGAAGACACGCGTGAGCAATTTTCTGAATTCGAATTTTGCATCAGCATTTGTTGAAAGTGTTCGTAGTTCTTTGATGATCTTTTTAATTGATTGGTTTAGACAACAACATGGGCTGCGATGAATTTCGATCAACAAATAAATACTTTTTTACACGAACTAAAAAAATTTCAATATCGATATGATGGAGATTTGATCTGGCAATTTGTCTTTTTCTACAAAAAGAATAAATGGCATGAAATTCATGTACGAAAATATAAAGAAACTTTTTATATTTCTCTAATAGACGCAGATATTACCCCATTAGAAATAGTGCCTGGTCAAAAAGTTAGGACTATTGAACATGGTCAATCTCCTTTTGATATTTCAAGACCTGAATCTGAGGATATAAAGAAGCGTTGGCACCCCTTCGTTATTGCGCTTCTAGCTTGGTTAAAACAGGCAGAGCATAATTGGATTAAAGTTAATGCCTTGACTATCACAAATTATCCTTTGAATCGTCGAAAAGGATACGTGCTTCATTCATTGATACGTAATCTCGTCCCAGATATTTATCGAATCGATCAAGATCTTGGAAAAAGAAACACTCTTAAATTCATCAAACTTCATCAAAATGGATATTTTTGGAATAAAGAAAATACTGAACGTTCTACCATGACTGCGAGGACATATTTCGAGTATTGTAAAATTGCTTATATCGCTGCTAAAAGAAAAGATGATCACGTCGATGAATCATTGTCCGGTTTGGAAATGTACAAACAGTATGCAGATGGTCGTCACGAAGGTTTATTGGATATAGAGATTGATTCTGAAGAGGAATTTGCCGCTTGGGTAGATCATACCCATCCTAAAAGGTCGAGTGGGGGCCATCCTTGGGAAATCAAACGGGGTGGAAATACCACACATATAGATTTGTATGTCACACGTCCAAATATATATAACCCTGAAAAAAGTGGCTTTGTTATCACTATAAGCGCGCCTGCGATAAGCCGTTCAGCTGAAGCAATTCGTATGTTTTTGGCATTATATCAGGCAGGAATGCCCATTAATATTAGTGATCCTGATGCTATTGTAAGACGTTTATTCGCACAAGATAATATAGGCATTGTTCCCTCTTATAATTCATTACACCGTGCCAATCAAAGTTATCCGAAAGATCAGGATGTCTATGACGTAATGTATTATGATGATCTTGGTAAAGCCAAGCGAAAAATTAAACCATTCATAACTTGGGAGCCTTTACCAATTCTGGTGCCGATTAACAATTAGTTTTCAGAGATTTGGCACATAAGGTCAAAAAACGCATAAATATCAAACATGCCTTCGGGGATTTAAGGAAGATGATTCTCAAAAGTTGGGGGAATTTTCCCAAATTCGATATATGTCACAAATAGGAGACCATCCAAAACCGGGAGGAACCTAAATTTCACTTAAAAATTGGAAGAAAAGATGAGAGCGTTAAGAAACAAGAAAAGACTATATAACCTGTGCTTTCTGGGAGTCACTGTGTTGGAAGAACCTAAAACCTGAGCTTTCGTTAACTTTTTCCTTTTATGATTCATAAGGGGAGAGATCGAAAAATCCTTCGTTTAGTTTAAGGAATTTGTCCTCTTTAGGAAGGATAGGTGTCAAATTACTCAATGCACATTTTTCAGGTCTAAAATACTTCTTTCTCAAGCCCCGTCAGCTGGTTAAAGAGTTTATCAAGCTCTTCATAACTTTCAAAATGGAGAACAACACTACCGCTTCCAGCTTCATTCACATAAATATTATTCTTTAATCCAAAAAGAGACGTCAAATGATTTTCGAGAGCTATCATTTCAGGGTTTTGCGGATGATTGTCAGAATAATTATTTAAATTAGTCGTTTTTTTCGTAGCTTGAGAGAGTTCTTTAGAGAGTTTGGGACTGTCTTGATCTTTTCCTTTTAGTTTTTGAATGAGCGCTTCGGTTTCCCTCACGGAGAGTTTTCGAGACAAGACTTTATGTGCAAGCTCCTCAATATTCTCCGTTGTTAAGAGAGCGCGAACGTGCCCTGCGGTAAGCTCTCCTTTATTCACCATCTCTTTAACAGACGATGGTAAGGCGTTGAGTCTCAGCATATTTGCAATGTGACTGCGACTCTTTCCAATGAGGCTCCCGAGTTCTTCTTGCGTATACCCCCCCTCTTCGATCAAGCGCTTATAGCCTTCTGCTTCTTCAATGGGCGTTAAATCTTCCCGTTGAATGTTTTCAATAAGGGCAATTCGAAGGGCTTCTTGATCCAGAAACTCTTGTATGACAACAGGAATAAAGGATTGACCTGCCCTTTGTGCGGCACGCCATCTGCGTTCTCCTGCAACAATTTCATAAACAGGCATCGTATTTTCAGCGCTTTTTGCTTTTTGACGCACCACAATTGGCTGAAGAACACCATGCGTTCGAATGGATTGAGCAAGAGCTTCTAGAGATTGATCATCAAAATGTTTCCGGGGTTGAAAAGGTCCAGGCCTTACTTGAGAAATTGGCAATGTCTGCATCGGAATTTTGTTATTTTGTGACCCTTCTTGAATTTGCTCATTATGAGGGTGAGCAATCTTTGGGGGTTCGGATGGTTTTGAGACGTTTTCAAAAAGAGATGAAAGACCGCGCCCAAGGCCCGCTTTTTTTATTCCTTTGTTTTCCATAAGGATTTCCTTTCTTTTTAGCTTTTTTGGCGTGATAAAAGCTCACTTGCGAGATTCATATATGCAATTGATCCAGGACATCTAACATCATAAATTAACACTGGTTTTCCAAAAGAAGGTGCCTCTGAAACTCTTACATTTCTTGGAATAATCGTTTTAAAAACATGCTCAGGAAGATGATTTTGAACCTCATAAGCAACTTGGGCGGACAACGTATTGCGCCTGTCATACATCGTGAGGACGATTCCTTCAATTTGAAGAAGGGGATTAATGGTTGTGCGGATCCGTTGAATTGTTTTAAGAAGATGGGCAAGCCCCTCTAATGAATAAAACTCACACTGGAGAGGGATCAAAATACTATCACTTGCAGCCAGAGCATTTAGCGTGAGAAGACTTAAGGAAGGAGGACAATCAATTAAAACGTAA
>CANMHY010000033.1 GCA_947497675.1 Alphaproteobacteria bacterium | reverse complement strand
CGGCACGGATTATTGCGCGTTCTGGAGAATTCTATAAACATCATGTGATTATAGAGGGAGGGCGCAATGAAGGTTTTTTAAAGGGAGATGTTGCTGTAACCGTAAAAGGGTTGATAGGTCGTCTTACGGAAGTTGGGCAAAGAGCCTCTCGTCTCCTCCTTTTAACAGATATTGACGCGCGCATTCCTGTTCTTCTTGCAACTTCGAAGCATCCTGCTATTTTAATGGGGGATGGAACGAATTTTCCGTCTCTGACGCGTCTGCAAGAAGATATGATGAAATCTCCCCCTCAAATTGGTGAAATTGTTTACACCTCTGGTGTGGGCGGAATCTTTCCCCCCAACATTCCTATTGGGATCATTGCTTATGAGTCTGAGGGACTCTATAGAGTACAACCCTTTGTTGATCCTGAAAGTATAGAGGTGGTTGGTGTTCTTCCTTCATATAGACCTCTTTTAGAGGATGTTAATCTTGAGACAGAGATTCAGGATGGAGACTCCTTTTAAGAGTGGATACTCAGAAAGCCTAACGATGACCCTCTACGAAACAACATATCAAAAAAAAGAAAAACGTCCCTTTTTTTCTAAGTACTTTAAGGAAAGTCGAAAAACACTTCTTCTCGGCGTGTTGTTTTTTCTAAGTTTCTGGATGAGCTTTCTTAAAATACCGGGTGTCACCATTGTGTGGCCGAACTATATGGTGGCTGTTCTTTTTTTTTGGACACTCTATCGTCCAAACTTTGTTCCTTTAGGTTTCCTTGTGCTCCTTGGAGTGATGCATGATATTCTTTCTGGAGACACACTGGGACAAGCTCCCTTTTTATGGATTCTCGTTTATGTAAGTGCTTTGTCTCAAAGGCGGTTTCTCGACAAAAAGCCTTTTAGAACGATTTGGGGTTTCTTTTCCTTTACTTTTTTAGGCTATTTAGGGCTAAAGTGGATTTTTGTTTGTGTTTCCCAAGGGAGTAGGGGGCTTTTTTTTCTCATGATGATTCAATTCTTGATGACAGTAGGGGCCTACCCCTTCATAACAATGTTCCTTATTCAAATAAAGAAAGGTGTTTCTTTCAAAATTTTAAAAGAAGCAGAGTGATATGCAAGGCGATAAAACGCAACATCTTTTTACGCGTCGAAGTTTGATATTGGGGGCGATGGGCGTCGGTCTCTTAGGTGTGGTTGTGTCGCGTCTCGGGTATCTTCAGCTTTTAAAGAGGGGATATTATGCGCTTCTTTCAGATGATAATCGGATCAGTTTGAGGTTCATCCCCTCAAAACGCGGGAAAATTAGAGACCGATGGGGATCTGTTCTTGCTTATGATATTAAGAGCTTTAAAGCGGTTGTAAATCTTGAAATTCTAGAGCTCAATAAAATCTCCTTGCCTTCCTATCTTGAAAAGTTAGCGCCTCTTTTAGAACTGACAGAGCAAGATATAAAGAATGTTCTTAAAGAAAAAAGAAGAAGTTTAAAATTTATCCCTCTTCTTCTTAAAGACAACATTTCGTGGCGAGATGTGGCAAGAATTGAGCTCGGTCTTTTAGACCTGCCCGGGGTGAGGGTAGAAGAAGGGACGCGTCGCTTTTATCCTTTTAAAGAGGTCTTTTCTCATATAATTGGATATGTTGGAATTCCCTCAGAAGATGAATTAAAAAACAACGATGGTGGGTTAAATGGAAATCTTAAAACAGGAAAAAGTGGTCTTGAAAAGATATTTGATGCCTCCCTACGCGGAGAACCTGGGTTAAGAAAGATTGAGGTGAATGCGCGCGGACGGCCCATTCGAGATCTTTCTCAAGAAAACCCGAAAGAGGGAGAAGATCTTATTTCAACGTTTGATCTGGATCTTCAACAACGTCTCATGGAGGAGATGAGCCTGTACCCAAGTGCGACAGGCGTTCTTATGGATGTGAGGACAGGAGACATTCTTGCCCTTGGATCTCAGCCCTCCTATGATCCTAATCTTTTTTCAGAAAACATTTCTCAAGAAAACTGGAAAGCGCTTCAACGGGATCCTTTTACGCCTCTTATTAATAAAGCCGTCGGAGGCCTTTATGCCCCAGGATCCACCTTTAAAATGTGTGTGGCGCTCGCGGCTCTTGAGCAGGGGGTGATCGATGAGCATACGCCTTCTTATTGTAGAGGGCATATGATGCTTGGAAATCACAAATTTCATTGTTGGAAAAAAGAAGCGCATGGACGTGTTGCGTTAAGAGAAGCCTTTCAACGTTCATGTGATATCTATTTTTGGGAAGTGGGAAAACGCGTTGGTATTGAAGCGATTGCTTTGATGGCCAAACGTTTGGGGCTCGGCTCCCTCCCGTCTCTTGGACTACAGGGAGAAAAAAAAGGCGTCATTCCTACAAAAGATTGGAAATTAGGACGTTTTGGGGAACCTTGGTACATGGGAGACACTTTTAATGCAGCGATTGGTCAAGGATATGTTCTCTCAACACCTCTTGAATTGGCTGTTATGACGGCCAGGCTCGCGAGTGGGGGCAAATTGGTGCTCCCGCGACTTTCTTTAACAGACGCCGCGCCCTGTTTCGAGCCTCTTGGAATTCAGGAAAAGCATATAAACCTTATTTTAGACGGGATGATTAGAGCTTGTAATGAACCCGGAGGGACAGCCTATCGCCACAGAATTATAGAGCCTGGGTTTTTGATGGGTGGAAAAACGGGAACGTCTCAAGTCAAGCGTATCAGTCTCAGTGAGCGTGCAACAGGGATTCGGAAAACCCACGAACTTGATTGGAAACTCCGCAATCATTCTTTTTTTGTTGGATTTGCACCCATTAATGATCCACGCTATGCCATGAGTGTTCTCATTGAGCATGGGGGAGATGGTCTCAACAGCGTCCCGATTGTACATCGTCTTTTGCTGGCCGCCCAAAAAAGAGATTTTGAATGAAAGAAGAATGATGTTTTTAAGAGAATTAGAAAATTATAAAATATTTAAGGCGGGGGCTCTTTTAAAGAATTTGCGATGGTCCATCATCCTTCTTATTTTTATAATTTCTGGAATTGGGTTTATGATGCTTTATTCTGCAGCAAATCGTCATATGATGCCTTGGGCACTTCCACAAATGATGCGTTTTTTAGTGGGCGTCATTTTAATGATTGGGATTGCTTCTATAAATTTAAGATTCTGGCGTCATATGGCTTATCTCTTTTATGCCTGCTCCTTTTTACTTCTTATTGCCGTTGAAATTATAGGGAACATTGGGATGGGAGCACAAAGATGGATCAATCTTGGTTTTTTTAATATTCAACCGTCGGAGCTCATGAAAATAGCGCTTATTCTTGTTCTTGCACGCTATTTTAGTGCGATTAAACCGGAGGAGATACAAAACCCAAAATTTCTTATTCTTCCTCTTTTAATGATTCTAATGCCAGCGATGCTTGTCGCAAAGCAGCCAGATTTGGGAACAGCTCTTCTGTTGGTTATGATTGGAGCTGGAATTCTTTTTAGCGCTGGGGTTAAGGTGCGTTATTTTATCGCTCTTGGTATCGCAGGTCTTTGCTGCCTTCCTTTGGTATGGTGTTTTCTGAAGAGCTATCAAAAGAGTCGTATTCTTATCTTCTTGAATCCAGAAAAAGATCCTTTAAAGTCAGGGTATCACATTTTGCAGTCTAAGATAGCGCTCGGGTCTGGAGGTCTCTTTGGAAAAGGATTTCAGGCGGGGACTCAAAGTCATTTAAATTTTTTACCTGAAAAACAAACAGATTTTATTTTTACAATGTTTTCAGAAGAGTTTGGATTTTTTGGGGCAACGTCTCTTTTAGGACTCTATTTTCTTTTAATGGCCTTAAGTTTAAGAGTCGGGCTTGAGTCGCGGGATCGTTTTGGAAAGTTTGTTGTTCTAGGGGTTCTTATTACAGTATTTGTCTATGTCTTTATCAATACATCGATGGTCATGGGTCTTGTTCCAGTTGTAGGTGTCCCTCTTCCCTTTGTTTCTTATGGAGGAACGGCGCTTCTCACACTTTTAATGAGCTTTGGTTTTTTGCTGGGTGTGGATTTGCAAAAATATCGAAAATCCTCCTCTTGAAAATGACTGTTATACGGCCTGTTGAAGGCCCTGCTCTGTCAGGATCCAATTTAAGGGTTCATCTTCGGGGGTCGTTGGCAACAGATCAACTTTTTGCATCGAAAACCCAACGCCAATGGCAATAGGGAGTTCTTTTTGAGCGTGGCGCAAGTGGCGTAACGTTCTGTCATAAAATCCGCCGCCGTATCCAAGACGATGCCCCTGTTCATCAAACCCTAAAAAAGGAATTAAAAGAACTTTGGGTGTTAAGAGAGGCCGACTTTCAAAAGGCTGAAGAAGGCCTGTAAAATAAGGGCATGATGTGAGAGTGTCCTCGAGACTCCATGATCTAAAGGAAAGGGGCGCGTCTTTGGCCTCGACGTAAGGCAGCGCACAGAAGAAACCACGTTGAGACAGAAAAGTGAGAAGAGGCCTGCAATCGGCCTCGTCTTTTAAAGGCCAGTACTCCGCAATAATAGAGCCAGAGGGTACGTTAAGTGTGTTTTGAATGAAGTTATTAAAGAAAGGCCCGATGTCATGAAAAAAAGGCGTTTTTTTGTTTTTTTGAATAAAAAGGCGCCTTTTTTTCTGAAGGTCTAGTCTGAGTTTTTTTTTAGCGTCGATAATCATGAGGTGTTGAACCTAGAAAATAAAGAATGAGCCACTCAAGCCGTCCTCCACATGCATATCCACATGTGGCCCTTACGAAAAGGGGGAAACCCGTATATAAAAACCACGGTTTTTATAAGAACAAGCCTCCATTACTGAAACTTAGGCCCCAAGGATATGGGAGTAACGCACTTTGTAGCTTAACTTACTATAGCATAGTTTTAGAGATTGTCTTGAAAATTATTTGTTCTAAAAGTAGGACGTGAGCTCTTCGATGTCATGGAGATGAAGTTGAAGATTTGGGAGCGTCAGAGGGGTAAGCGGCATGTCGGTGGGCCTAAAATTCCGAGAATATTGGGGCTCTGAAAGTTCTTTGAAAAAACTGTCGCCTGCGGGAAGACTGTAAATCTTCGGATAAGATTTTTTGAGGCGATCGAGAAAAGGAGATTTGATCTCGGGCGCATCTGGAACGACGATCCAATTTCCTTCCGCATCTTTGACAATTTTTTCTGAAAATTCAGGTGAAATTATAAAGAGAATCGACCGGTCAATGACTTGAGTGGAATCATTTGAAAAGAAGAAACCAGCGACGGGAAGGTCACCCATCATCGGAACTTCATCCCGGTTTTTGAGGTGTACACGCTCCGTAAGACCACTTAAGACAAGACTCTCTCCAGGCGCAAGAACAGTTGTTGCAGAGACGCTTGATTTATCCGATTGAAATGAAGGCGTTGTAACGAGAGTGTTGTTAAGATTTCCAGGAAGTGGATCCGTTGAAATAATGGTGCGGTAAGCATTTACTTTAAGAACAATTTTCCCATTTTGTAAAAAGAAAGGTGTGACAGAAAGAGAAATACCCACTTCTTTACTGACAAGGTTTCCACCACCTTGGGTGCTTGTTAAAGCAAGTGTATAGTCGGCTCCTGAGAAGAATGTAGAAGGCTGCCCATGGGTCGCAATCAAAGAGGGCGTGGAGAGGAGTTCATTATGATTTGTTGTATCATTCGCAATATTGAGAGCATAGAAAAGATGGCCGATTGTAAGATTGTTGGTTCTAACATTTGGGTTTGCACGCGAACTATCGTGACTGGTTCCGATAGCTGGCGTTAAGACGCCTGTTGTAGAATTATAGCCCCCTGCTGTCACATTTAAAACATCGAGGAGATTGTTTCCATAGCTTTGAGTGTTCAGGCGCTCAACTCTGAGAATCATGACGTTTAAAACAATCATTTTTTGAGCTTGAGGATGCGAAAATTCGCCATCGGGAGAATCGCTGTCAGTGGAAGAGGAAGCTGATGATGGGGAAGGTGCTGTTGGAGAGGAAGAATCAGAGGAGCTGTCTGCAGAGGCGTCAGTAGAATTAGAGATGCCAGCGGACTTAGAGGACTCTGTTTTAGGAGTGGCTGGGAGCTTAGATTTTTTGAAAGGAGCCTTTAAAGCCTCTTCAGAGATGGGAGACGTATTGTCACGCGCACTATGAGGAGAGGCAGTGGCATAAAAATCTTCCCACGTAAGAATACGTTTTTTGAGATAAGAAAGAAGGCTCTCTGGAATACCATCCATTTGTGTCAAGAAATTCAAATTTTCGTGTGCTTTTGCAAAGTTATTCGAAGCTGCATAAATAAGAGCAGCAACTCTATAGATTTCTTCATTCGCAATTCCTTGTTTTTCAAGGGCAGACAGCGCCTCAAGTGCCGTTTCAATATCTTGGCATAGATAGGATGACACGGCTAAAGAAAACAAATAAAGAGGATTATTGGGAGAAGAGAGAAGGGCGTTGGCAAACTGGTCTTGGGCTTTTTTAAAGCTGTTGGAATTCATATAAAGCTGGCCAAGATTATACGATGTTAAAGCGTTTCCTGGGTCAAGAGAAAGGGATGTTTTATAGCCAACTTCTGCATTGGAAAGATAGGTTGGGTTTTTTTCAACGCCCCAAAGATGATAGGTTAAAGCATTGAGATAATGATAAAGACTGTTTTGGGGGCTTAGGCGAATGGCAGAATTAAAAGATTTAGAGGCAAGTTCATAGTTTTTAGCACGCAGCTGCGCGAGCCCTGCATTGAGATCCATTTGACTTGCGAGATTTCCATGACCCTTGGGAGATAAAGGCAAATTTTTCTTAACGATATCTTCAAGGCTTTCAGGCGTAGAACCCATAAATTGGGTGCATCCTTCTAAAAAAAGGGCACCTCCAAAGCTAGAAACAATACAAAGAAGACGGGCCAAAGAAAAACGACGAAGATAGGTCAACATGAAAATTTTTAACTCCCTTGATCTTATTTTTTGCAACTATATCAAAAAATAAGAAATTAACAAGGGTCTTAAGTAGCCAAAATCCACCACCTAAATTTTAAGGCGCGTGGAATGGGGTAAAAAAAGGAAAATTTTTAAAATTTTTTGCTTTTTTTTGAAGAGACTCTAAAAATCTTTC
>CANMHY010000032.1 GCA_947497675.1 Alphaproteobacteria bacterium | reverse complement strand
GTGTATCACCAAAAAGAACATCGAATTGATGCTCATTTATTTATCAGTATCCTTGCTTACCATTTATTACATACGATTCGATACCAACTCAAACTGAAGGGGATTCATCAAAGCTGGAATACGCTTCGAGAGGTGTTAGATACGCAATGCCGAATCACCAGCACGTTGCGTCTTGAAAATGGTCAAACAATCCAACTCCGAAAAACAAGTTTGCCAGATCCGAATCAATTAGAAATTTACAAAGCATTGGGGGTAGATTCTCATCCGGGTAAAACCGAAAAATTATACTGCTAAACTCATCCTACAAAATTAACTTGTAGTGACCCAAAACGACTTTTATTATTTTATCTATTTGTTTTTAAATGGCTTTTTCTAACGATGGACAAAGATGGGTATAGATTAATGCTCGATACGCCAAAGGCTTTGAGGCATCACGCAGCCCTTCTTCATACATCGCAAAAGTTGAAAGCGTTCCTAAAAATAATGATAAAATTTGAATAAGAAATAAAAATATTTTCATGAGATCCTCTTATATTTCTTTGTTAGAAAATGATTTTGATACGTAATAAACCTATAATAACAACTCTTTTTGGATGATAACACTTTTTTTATTCTCAATGAATAAAAAATATTAAAAATATAGAAGTCTGCCCTTTAACAATTTTTGATTTTAAGCCCTAAGAAAGGGGAGAGAGAGGGACTCTCTCCCATCCATTGAAAAAATTTCTATGAGAAAATTTTATCCTTATGCTCAAGAAGAGGACGTGGGTCATAAAAAAGCTCGATTCTTTCAATAAGCCCCTCCTGAAATTTCATAAGCACAGCTGTCGGAAACATTCCAACGGGATCTGGAAATTCTAAATCATTAACCAACATAACAACATTTCCCTCTCCTAACTTGGCGCGTATTGTGACTGTTTTAAAAAGCACACAAAAATTCTTAGCAGCTTCAAGAACGTCTTCTTTCCCGGACTTCTTTGCAAGAGGACCGATGAATTGGACATCGGGATGGAGGTATTTTCCGATGCTTTCAAGATCTTTTTCTCCCATCGCTTTATAATAAGCTTCTGCAATGGCCACATTATTTATATTCATCATTATCTCCTAAATTTTGTTGACACTCTATATTGGTTATAGTAAGCTATATTTAATATGTCAAACTCAAAAAAAAGAATTTATATTTCTGAGTCTCGGAATGCGCAGTCGGCGCAAACGCGAAGTCGTATCCTCACATCTGCAAAAAAACTCTTTCAAGTTGAAGGCTTTGAAGACGTTACCATTGAAAAAATAGCGCAATCGGCAAATGTTTCAGCACCTACCATTTATGCTCTCTTTCAATCAAAGCGCGGCATTCTGCGTGCTCTCATGGATGAGGCTCTTCCGAATTCCAAGCGTGAAGCCCTTGTTGAAAAGGTGACGTTAGAAAAATCAGTCAAAAATCGCCTTAAGCTCGCAGCTCAGATTTCAAGAGAAATGTACGATGCAGAACGCGCTCAACTCGATATTTTCCGAGGAGCATCTGTTTTAGCCCCTGAATTTAAAGAGCTTGAGAAAGAAAGAGAACAGCGCCGGCACAAAAGACTCGAAGAGAGCGTCAAAACAATGGAAAACGAAAAAGCTCTTGCAAAAGGATTGAGTTTGTCCAAAGCGCACGATATCTTCTGGGCCCTCACGGGACGCGATATGTACCGCATGCTCGTTATTGAGCAAGGATGGACTTCAGATTCCTACGAACAATGGCTCTCTGACTTACTTATAAAAACACTCATCAGAGAAGATGTGTAAAAATCAGTGATCAAATATCAAGGAAATCCCATTATGATTAACCTAAATGGAAAACCCGCAGGTATATTAGGAGCTTTTCTTGACGATGATCGTGCCCTTACAAAGGATAGCTTCGTCGATTCCATTAAAAAAGGAATTGCAGATGCCGATAAAGGATGCACGCTGAACACAGAACAACTTAAAAATCGCCTCTTAAAATAGAAGCTTTTTTCCTCTATATAACATCCTTAAAATAGGATACAAAAGCGTGACAAAGACATAATTTGAGTTCATAAATTTTTGGACATCATTATTCTGGCATTATTTTGGAGAGTTTTACAATGAGCTGTGCATTTGTTTTTCCAGGACAAGGTTCCCAAACCGTTGGGATGGGACGCGAAATTTACGATGCTTTTCCAGAGGCCCGTGAAGTCTTTCAAGAAGTTGATGAGGCTTTGGGACAAAATCTTACCCGATTAATTTTTGAGGGCCCTCAAGAAACACTGACGTTAACAGAAAATGCGCAACCCGCCCTCATGACCGTAAGTCTGGCCATTCTTCGTGTCCTTCAAAATTCAAGCTTTAACCTTGAAACACATGTTCAGTACTTAGCCGGTCATTCTTTAGGAGAATATTCCGCACTTTGTGCCGCTAAAACCTTTTCACTCAAAGAAACGGCCAAACTTCTTCAAATTCGAGGGCGCGCAATGCAAAAAGCGGTTCCCTTGGGAGAGGGAAGCATGGCGGCTCTTCTCGGGCTTGATCTCGAAACAGTAGCTGACCTTTTGAAAAAACTTCCCCTAAACAATGAAATCTGCGTCATTGCAAACGATAACTCTATTGGACAAGTTGTCATTAGCGGGCATACAAAAGCCATTGAGGCAGCTCTCATTGAGGCCACAAATCGGGGCGCAAAGCGATGTATCCTGCTTCCGGTAAGTGCCCCTTTCCATAGTCCATTAATGGAAAAAGCCGCTTTAGTCATGAAGGAAGCCCTGTCTCAAGTTTCTGTGGAAAATCCAATCATCCCCGTTTTTTCCAATGTTACAGCTGAACCCGTTACAGATTTTGAGCGTATTCGCACGCTTCTTTATGAACAAATCACCCATCGCGTCAGATGGCGGGAGACAATTTTAAATATGGACGCCCTCGGCGTTCAAACGTTGGTTGAGATCGGTGCCGGAAAAGTCCTTACAGGGCTTACAAAGCGCATCAGCCCAGATCTCGCAACCTTTTCTCTCAATAGCCCACAAGATCTCGACGTCTTTTTGAAAACCCTTTAACATCCTCTTTAAACACAGGAGCCGCTCATGTTTAATCTTTCTCATAAAACTGCCCTAGTCACAGGTGCCTCCGGATCTCTTGGCGCTGCCATCGCAACCCTTCTCCATGAAAGAGGTGCTTTTGTTATTCTTTCTGGAACGCGCCGAGACGCCCTCGATTCTCTGGCGCAAATGCTTGCTGAGCGTGTTCTTGTCTTGCCCTGTGATCTTTCTAAGGCAGAAGAAACCAACACTCTTATTGCACGGGCAGAAGAAAGCGTCGGACATATTGATATTCTTGTGAACAATGCGGGGCTGACGGCTGACGGGCTTCTTTTGCGCATGAAAGATGAAGATTGGGACCGCGTTTTGGAGGTTAATTTAACAGCAACATTCAGACTCACACGTGCTGTTTTAAGATCGATGATGAAAAATCGTTTTGGCCGCATTCTCAACATCACTTCTGTTGTTGGTGTTGCTGGAAACGCAGGACAAACAAATTATGCTGCCAGCAAAGCAGGCCTCATTGGATTCTCTAAATCTCTGGCTCTTGAAGTTGCCTCACGTGGTATTACCGTAAATTGCATTGCACCCGGATTTATTGACTCTCCCATGACATCTGTTCTCTCAGAGACCACAAAAGAACAGATTCTTAAATCAATCCCCTTGGGTCAAATGGGTGTTGCAAAAGATATCGCAAATGCGGCATTATTTCTTGCAAGTGATGAATCACACTACATAACAGGGCAAACACTCCACGTAAATGGCGGCATGTTGATGGTGTAGTTTTCTTTTTTTGATAAAGTCTGACTTAAAAAAGTCTTTACAAAAAGCATTTGAAGCGTCATAAAAGGCAATATGCTTAAATTATTTTTACATTTCTTAAGCGTGAAAGCTGATTAGAACACTCTAACTGCTGAGATATAAAAGACTCGGCATTGATACAATTTTTAATGAAAGAGGACGAACGAGATGAGTGATGTTACTGAAAGAGTCAAGGGTATTGTTGTTGAACATTTAGGTGTAGATGCCTCAAAAGTCACGGAAAACGCAAGCTTCATTGATGATTTAGGAGCAGATAGTCTTGATACCGTTGAACTTGTCATGGCCTTTGAAGAAGAATTCGGATGCGAAATTCCCGATGAAGCTGCTGAAAAAATTCTAACTGTTCGAGATGCTATTTCCTTCTTAGAACAAAAGTAAAAGTCCCATTTGTTAATCCTCACGGGAAAATATACTTAAAATTCTGATTAAAAAAAGAGTCATTTTTTTAATCAGAAACCTGTCTAAGGTGTCCTTAGGTTTTGAGTATTTATTTTTTAAGGAACAATCATGCGACGTGTTGTTATCACAGGCCTTGGTCTTGTTACTCCCCTTGGAGTTGGTGTCCCTCATGTTTGGAAACGTCTTGTTTCTGGAGATTCAGGGATTCAAAAAATTACTTCTTTCGATACCGAGGATCTCGCAACTAAAATTGCGGGGCAAATTCCGCGTGGGACTGCACCTGGATCTCTCCATGCAGAAGATTTTGTCAATCTTAAAGATCAAAAAAAAATGGGGGATTTTATCCTCTACGCTCTTGCAGCAACGGCTGAAGCTTTAAAAGATGCAAACTGGGCCCCAGAAGATCAAGAATCTCTTGAGCGCACAGGGGTCCTTATTGGCGCTGGCATTGGTGGTCTCCTCGAAATTGCAAATAACGCGCTTGCTCTTGACGCTCAAGGACCTCGCAGGGTTAGCCCCTTCTTTATCGTCTCTTCCCTCATTAATCTTGCCTCTGGACAGGTTTCCATTAAGCACGGATTTAAAGGCCCCAATCATTCCGTTGTAACCGCCTGCGCTTCAGGATCTCATGCCATTGGGGATGCCGCAAGACTTATTCAGTACGGAGATGCTGATGTTATGGTTGCAGGAGGGTCTGAGTCTACAGTTTGTAGACTTGGAATTTCAGGATTTAACGCCGCACGCGCCCTATCAACTCAATACAACGACACACCGACAAAAGCTTCTCGCCCTTGGGATAAAGGACATGATGGATTTGTCATGGGAGAAGGAGCCGGCATCGTCATTCTCGAAGAGCTTGAACATGCTAAAAAACGAGGGGCCCCTATCTATGGTGAGGTTCTAGGATATGGTCTATCTGGGGATGCTCACCATATAACAGCCCCTGCAGAAGACGGTGATGGTGCATTTCGAGCCATGAGAAATGCCTTAAAAAATGCGAATATTTCTCCCGAAAAAATTGATTATATCAATGCCCACGGAACGTCAACACCTCCTGGTGATCGTGCTGAACTCCAGGCTGTGGGAAGATTAATGGGAGATCACCGCCACCTTGTCTCCATGTCCTCCACAAAGTCATCCATTGGTCATCTTTTAGGAGCAGCAGGAGGTGTTGAAGCTATTTTTACCATTTTAGCCCTTAAACATCAGATTGTTCCTCCCACTCTTAATCTTGAAAATCCTTTGGACGAAGCTGAAGGATTTGATCTTATTCCGCTCTTTGCAAAAGAAAGAAAAGTTCAATTTGCGATTTCAAATTCATTTGGATTTGGAGGCACAAATGCGTCTCTTGTTCTTGGAAAAATGTCATAATAAGATCTCCTTTTTTCTCAAGAACAGAAACAGAGAACTTTTATTCTTCTTAACCAGATGAGATTAAAAGAAACAATGAAAGGGGGCGCGCCTTGGGATTTTGTAAATGAACACTCTCCCTAAAATTCCATACTTTAAAAAATTCCATAAAGCTCAAGGGAGCATTTTATCTTCTTTCTTTGTTTTTACGATTATTCTGATGACATCTTTTTTTTGTTATAAGAAAACCTTTGCACCAGGGCCTTTAAAAAATTCCTTGACCATTGTTATTCCCAAAGGAACCCGTACAGCCCAAATTGCGCGTCTCTTGGCAGAACATCAAATTATTGATAGTCCCAATTTTTTTCATTTTTTATCCCGTTTTAATCACGAACCTCTCAAGGCAGGAGAATATACTTTTTATCCCTGGATCAGTGCCTGGGAAGTCCTCAAGATTTTAAATGAAGGGCGTGTTGTGGTCCATAAATTTCGGGTACCAGAGGGACTTTCTACATTTGAAATTGTTGCAAAATTAAATGCGACCCCCACTCTTTCGGGATATATCATTGATGTTCCTCTTGAAGGAACCCTTCTTCCCAGCACTTATTTTTTTCAATATGGGGAAGACCGCCATACCCTCTTAAATCGCATGGAGAAAGCCATGCAAGAAACATTAAAAATACTTTGGGAAGGCCGAGATCCAAACCTTCCCCTACAATCTCCAGAAGAAGCTCTCATTCTTGCCTCCATTGTTGAAAAAGAAACAGGTCAAAAAGATGAGCGACGACGCATCGCCGCCGTCTTTCTAAATCGACTTCAAAAAGGGATGCCGCTGCAAGCAGACCCAACCGTTATTTATGGATTAACATTTGGGCGAAAACTTCTTAATCGTTCTCTTTTAAAAGGAGATCTGAAACAAGAGTCATCTCATAATACATATCTGCTCTCAAAGCTCCCACCAACACCGATTTGTAACCCTGGAAAATCTGCCCTCGAAGCCGTTTTACATCCTCTTGCTACAAAAGAATTATTTTTTGTCTCAAATGGTGCGGGGGGACATCACTTTTCACATTCATACACAAAACATGCAAAACATCATAATGAACTTCGAAAACTTCGAAAAACTTTTGCCCATTCTCAAGATTAAGGATTTTCAAAACACATCAAGACAGGTATTCTAACGACAAGAGGTTGAGATTTCTTTTCTTACCCTGTCTACCTTTTCTATTTTAAGATATATAATTGGATACTTTTCGATGTTTAACGCCTCCCTTTCCTCCTCCGCGCCGCTTCCAATTCAACGACGTGGCATTATGTTCATTCTATCATCTCCTTCAGGGGCTGGGAAAAGCTCCATTTCGAGAGCGCTTCTGACAAGTGTTAACAACCTAAAAATGTCTATCTCCATGACAACCAGAGCCAAGAGGCCTGGGGAAATTCATGGAGTGGATTATGACTTTGTTGACCCTGAGACATTTTCAAAGATGATCTCTGAAAATAAATTTTTAGAATATGCGAAGGTTTTTGATCATTATTATGGAACTC
>CANMHY010000031.1 GCA_947497675.1 Alphaproteobacteria bacterium | reverse complement strand
AATAAGCATATAATAAATATAAAATAAAAACAGCCCCTACACCAAAGATAAAGAATCTAGGAGTCACATAAAATGTAAAATACAGAGCTACAAGGCCTTGAATCGTAAAAAAAACAAAATGAATATAAGAAATATTTCGAGCAGATATTTTTTTATCAAAGAGCATATGAAAAAGATGGTTTCGATCAGCCTCCCAAATCTTTCGACCGCGCATTGCACGTAAAATTAATGTCAACAGACCGTCAAAAATAAAATTAAAAAAAAGAAGCGGCATTAAAAAAGGAGACACACCTCTCTCTTCCAACCCATTTCCTTGACAGATTTCTGGGAATTCGAAAGTTGCGATTATTCCAAGCAAGGGAAGAACGAGACCCAAAAATTGACTACCTGCATCTCCTAAAAATATCTTTCCATGGGGAAAATTAAAAAAGAATACTGGAAGAAGCGTTAAAATTAAGAGAACACTACAAAAAAAGGTTAAACTCCCTAGATTCTCAAAATTTAAACAGAGAACAATAACACCAAAAAAGAAAAGCCCAATGAGCGTAGACCCAATCGTAAGACCATTCAACCCATCCATAAAATTATAGAAATTCATGAATGCGACCATTCCAAGACATGATATTAATGGACCCCAGAACCCTAAAGGAACACCTCCAAAAAAGGGAAGAAAAAGTGTTTTAAAAGAGACTCCTGACATCACCATAAAGAGGGCAACGCCTCCCTGAAAGCCAAGCCGTACACGCCATGACAGTCCTTTCATATCATCCCAAAATCCCATGAGAACAATAAGGGAAGAAGCAAAAAGTATCGGAGTTACAAAAGGGAGAGAAAAAGAATAAAAAAAGTCATGTAAAAAAAGAGCTCCCAAACACGGAACAGCAACGGCAATTCCACCGGATTTAGGCGTAACTTTCACATGAGAAGAACGGTTATTTGGTATATCTTGAATATTAATCCGAATCATAAACTTCGTCAGAAGAAGAGAACAAAGACATGCTCCACTCGCCCAAAGACTCAATAAATACACTGTCATCCTTTATCCAATCTATACAAATCAAAATTTA
Source organism: Alphaproteobacteria bacterium (assembly GCA_947497675.1). Classification (GTDB taxonomy): domain Bacteria; phylum Pseudomonadota; class Alphaproteobacteria; order 16-39-46; family 16-39-46; genus 16-39-46. The sequence goes on along the minus strand of CANMHY010000031.1, from coordinate 6,209 downwards.
ATCTTCTTGAAATTTTTCAAGAACAAGATCTTTAAGCGCCTTCAACACTTCTTGCGCTTCAGTCCCAGAGCTTTTTAGCATAAGTTTTGCCCCTTTTCCGGCTGTCAACATTAAAAGGTCTATAATCGAATGCGCCGAGACAATTAAATCTTCTTTTTGAACAAACGTCTCAGCTTTGAATGCGTTAGCAACCTTTACAAACTTTGCAGCTGCACGCGAATGCAGTCCTTTTTGATTTTTAATTTCGACAGATTCCGTGATAAACGGAGTAAACAACCGATCATTATCCATAATATTCAAACTTTTACGCTCTAAAAAAGATTAGTTTTTTAAAAGAGAAGACGCACTATGTATATACTTACGTCCCGCCTCCTGAGCAACTAAAACAGCATCATCAAGAGACACATTCCCTCTAATCTCCACAAGCTTAATAAAAAGCGGTAAATTTACGCCTGCAATGACTTCAAGAGGTCTTTCACAACTTAAGGCTGAAATCGCAAGATTAGAAGGTGTTCCTCCAAACATATCCGTCAAGAGAATCACTCCTTTTCCTTGGTCAACGGTCTCTATAAGAGAGAGAATTTTATTGGGGTAACAAGCCATTGAATTTTCAGAGTCAACTGATAAAACAGCAATATGAGGTTGAGGTCCCATAATATGCGTGAGTGTGTCATAGAGGGCCTCCCCAAGAGTTCCATGGGTAACGAGAATAATGCCGATCACAGATTGATATCCTATCCCTAAAAACGTATAAACATCTTATTATCTTCTTTAGAATTCCTTAAAGAGAATTTTCGAACCTATCTTAGCGAAAAGAAATTCTAAAATGAAGCTCTTAAAATATCTTTTTTTCTTTTTTGTTCTAAACGCCCTCTGAACACCCTGTTTTAAGATTCTTTTTCGCCTAACAGTTCCTGAAAAATCACGGACCATTTCTTTTCTCTCACGTTTACGCTTTTAAAAAAATCCACAGCTTGACATAAAGTATTTCTGTTCTTAATGATGCATCAGGAACCTTTCTTAAAAGATTAAAACCCATGAAAAAACATACACTTCTTTTTCTCGTTACGCTTTTTTCCATTTTTTTGTGTTCTTTTTTCACGGAGGCAAAAAGCCCTGCTTTTTCTGTTCATGTTATGAAGAGTAAAACAACGCTTAATCCAAACATGACCGGAACACAACTTATCCATGCTGAAATTGATATCCTAACCCCTGAAGGTATTGAGATTGCGACTAAAATTCCCATACCCGACTATGATCTTTTGATGCGAACATTAACGATCAAAGAAGCTTTTGTTCTTCAACCCGATGGAACGAAGATCATCGTCCCCAAAGAAAACATCTTTACGCGGCCTTCCGCAGAAAGCCAAACTGCTCCCGGATTTTCAAACAATGTCACGACAACGCTTTTATTTCCTCAATTAAAGGTTGGAAGCCGACTCAATTTTACGTTTGAATTTACCATTAAAGATTATGGAGTTTATGGCTTCATCGGTGAAATTAATCCTGACTTCTTTTTTCCAACTGACTTCATGGAAACTATTATTGAGGCTCCATCCCAAACAAACTTCTTCCTTCAAGCTGCAGAAGCAAGAGGCTTCCCCTTCAAAGAAACCGAAGACCTTAAAACGCATAGACGCATTTTTAAGGCTACACTTCGAAACATTCCCGCTCATGACAGCGAACCCTCCATGATATCTCCTTCTGATCTCATTCCTTCTTTTTATGCCTCGACATTAAAGGATTGGGAATCATGCGGCCGCATTTACGCTGAACAATCTGAAAAACTTCTGATAATCACCCCTGAACTTCAAGAACTCTCGAATACAATCGTTGGACCCTCAAAAGGTCTGGAAGCCGCTCAGAAAATTTACAATTGGGTTGCTCAAAACATTACGTATGTTGCTGTTTATCTTGATCCAAAAGGCCCCGTTGTTCCTCACCCGCTTCCAGAAATTTTAAAAAAAAGATATGGGGACTGCAAAGATCAGGTTTTTTTAATGCAAGCTCTGTTACAAGCTCAAGGAATTGAGGCCTATGGGGCCCTTATTAATTCTTCTGCAGCAACCACTTTCCCTCCCATTCCCATTGCCTCTTATTTTGATCACATCATCCTCTATCTTCCTAAATTTGAGCTCTATGCTGATCCAACAGTTCGATTTCAATCTTTTGGGATTTTAACACCCACCCTTTATGACAAATTTGTTGTCCTCGCAATTCCAGGACGAACCAAATCTCAAAAAGAAAAGGGGAAAGTTGCAAGAACGCCCCCTCTCATACCTCTCAAAAACGTTTACCGAGTGTCCTCTAAAATTAAACTTTTGGATTCAGGAACCTTTGAAGGAGAAAATCACATCACCACCACGGGACCAAGTGCAACAGAACTCCGTGCGTTTTTCTCAAGACCCACAGACAATCCAGAAGAAATTGCATCGTCCATCCTTCAGCTCACCCCTGAAGGAGGCGCGGGTGTTTTCAGCTCTGAAAACGCCTACAAACTCGATGAGGATTGTACAGCCAGTGGCAAATGGAAGACTCCCAAATCCGTAAGTTTCTCCCAAGAAACATTCTTTCAGATCCCTTACGGGCTTGATATGCGCCTTGCTCTTCCCTTTATGAGAGGTATTTTTACCCTCAAACCCCGCCTTTATCCCCTTGTTCTAGCGCCGGGAATATGTCACTGGTCCTCTGAGATTCTCCTCTCAGAAACCCTGGACGTTTTCCATCTTCCTCTCTCAAAACACCTTGAAAATTCTGCAGGACTGTATCAAAGCACCTATTCTCAAAAGGGAAATTCTCTCTTCGTCGAAAGAACATTTCGGCTGAATAAGTGCATTTATCCACCTCAAGACCAGGAAAATCTTATGAATCTTGTTGAAATGCTCCTGCAAGACTTACAACAAGTTGTAGGTCTCAAGCGCTTTGAAAAAAAGAATCCAAAATAACCCTAAATTCACTATTATCGCTCTTATTTCTAAGATTTTTATCATCGCCCCTTGATGACTTGAAGACAAAATTTTTGATTGTGTGGACCGTTCATGGTTATAATAGTTACGAAAGATATGTACAAAAAAAATAAATAACCTTCTCAAAAACAAGGGGTCTTTAAAATGACTCGAAAAATTCTTACCTCAAAATATGCTTTAGCTGCCCTTCTTCTGATATTTGGCGCTCTGTTCATAAGCTTAGCAAAGCAGAGGACCAGCAACAGGAGGATGGTGGGTTAGATAAGAAGGAGAGTGAGAGTAGTAATACAGATCGGCATTACCATCAACGGGACTAGGTCTTACCACCCGTTAACTTTTCTAAAACTGAAGAACGCCTCACTTCCTCTTTGAGGAGGTGGGGTTATCTTATTTTTTTTTATCAGCATCCTTAAAAAATACTTCTTCAAGCCAGTGAATATCATAATCTCCCTTTTGGATATCCGCATTCTCCGTGAGTTTTTTATGAAGGGGAAGGGTTGTATCAATTCCATGAATAACATATTCGCCAATAACCCGGTTCAAACGGCGAATGCATTCTTCACGGGTATCTCCATAGACAATTAACTTTGACACAAGGCTATCATAATAGGGAGAGACTTGATACCCAGCATAAAGACCGCTTTCAATCCGAACGAAGGGTCCGGAGGGCGCATGATAATCAAGAACCTTTCCAGGACTTGGCATAAACGTCTCCGCGTTTTCTGCATTTATCCGGCATTCAATCGCATGACCTTGAAACTTAATATCTTCTTGCGTAAAAGAGAGAGGCAGTCCTGCGGCAACACGTATTTGCTCCCGAACGAGATCAACACCTGTAATATACTCGCTAATCGGGTGCTCAACTTGGAGACGCGTATTCATCTCAATAAAATAAAACTCTCCGTTTTCATAAAGGAACTCGAGCGTCCCAACACCCCGATATCCCAGTTTTTTAATGGCCTTGGTTACAATTTTTCCCAATTCCGTCCGTTGCTTTGAACTAATGGCCGGGGACGGTGCCTCCTCCCAAACTTTTTGATGACGTCTTTGAATAGAGCAATCGCGCTCCCCCAAATGAACAACATTTCCATGAGAGTCTGCAATAACTTGAATCTCGATGTGACGGGGATGGACAAGATATTTTTCTAAAAATACCTCATCACTTCCAAAAGACGCCCGCGCTTCATTTCGGGCCTCAGTCAGAGCTTCTTGCAGATCCTCAATACTGTGAGAAACCCGCATCCCTTTTCCACCTCCCCCTGCCGCTGCTTTGATCAAAACAGGAAACCCCATTTTTTGAGCTAATAGGGCAGCCTGTTCATTACTTTCAAGAGCTCCTGCTGAGCCTGGAACAACGGGTATTCCAAGCGCTAAAACCGCTTCTTTAGCCGTAATCTTGTCTCCCATCATTTGTATATGGTCTGGGGTTGGACCAATAAATGTAAAGCCATGTTCTTCTACCATGGACGCAAATGTTGCATTCTCAGAAAGAAATCCCACGCCTGGGTGAATGGCATCACATCCTGTGATTTCAGCGGCAGATAAAATCGCTTTGATATTAAGGTAACTTTCTTTAGACATAGGAGGGCCTATGCAAACACTTTCATCGGCTAATCTTACATGCATCGCCTGATTATCTGCTGTTGAATGAACGGCAACCGTTTTAATACCCATATCCTTACAAGCTCTATGGATACGCAGAGCGATTTCACCTCGATTTGCAATGAGAACTTTTTTAAACATGAACTCTCCTTGGTCTATTACCTCTAAAAAATGCACACCGTGCGCATTATCTATTCAATCACAACAAGAGGCTCTCCAAATTCAACAGGCTGTGCATTTTGGATAAGTATTTTTAAAATTTTTCCAGCCTTTGGAGCACGAATGGGGTTCATGACTTTCATGGCCTCTAAAATAAGAATTGTATGTCCCTCTGGAACATGATCCCCTTCCTTCACAAAGGGGTCTGACCCCGGCTGAGAAGATAAATAAGCCGTTCCAACAAGGGGTGATTTTAAAACGCCAGGATGCGCTGCCCAATCTGTATCTTGATACACAGGAGGAGAAAGAATTTCAATCGGTTCAGGACTCGACGCAGGCGTGACAACCTGATGATGTCCAGAATGGTATAACGGGGGAGTCATATGAACAGCCCCTGTCCTCACAACTTTTATACGACCTGAATCAAGTTCGTATTCGATTTCAGAAAGATTGGTTTCATTTAAAATACGCGCTAATGTTCTAACGGCTTTTGCATCTATTAAAAAAGGTTTTGATTCTTTTTCAGAAGACATAGAATTTCTCCTCATTCATTCTAACATCGAATATCCAAATATCAGGGCTTTATACCATGATTCTGAAAAGGTACAAGACTTGTTTTTTGACTAACGCGGCAAAACGCCCCACTGAGCAACTTCTTTCGTATAATAAGAAATGATAAAATCTGCGCCCGCACGACGGATCGCTGTTAAAATTTCCATCACAGCTCTTTTTTCGTCCAACCATCCTTTTTCGGCAGCAGCCTTTATCATGCCGAACTCCCCACTTGTATGATACGCCCCAAGGGGAATATAAGGATAAGCTTGTTTTATGCGATAAATAACATCTAAATAAGCATGCGCTGGCTTTACCATCAGCATATTTGCGCCTTCCCGAACATCGGAATGGCCCTCTCCCAGAGCCTCTGCTGCATTGGCAGGATCCATCTGGTATGTTTTTCGATCTCCAAAAGACGGTGCTCCTTCGGTTGCAAACCGAAAAGGTCCATAAAGAGAAGATGCATATTTGACGGCATGACTTAAAATGGCAACATGTTCAAATCCAGCAAGATCCAGAGCCTGTCGAATAGCACCGACAGCCCCATCCGACATGCCACTTGGACACAAGATATTGCTTCCGGCTTGCGCATGACTGACGGCCTGCCTGACAAGAAGCTCTAAAGTTTTATCATTATGAAGATCAATCTTTCCCGTGTGATCACTTAAAATACCGCAATGCCCATGATCCGTATATTGGCAAAAACAAATATCAGACATAATCAAAAGATCTGGGTCCAGCGCCCTAATTTTTCGAAGAGCCTTTTGCATTATTCCTTGATCTGAATAGGAGTCAGACCCTAATGGCACTAACTTAAGCAGCATTTTTATAAAACTCCCTCGATTTTTGTAAACGAGGAAAAGCTTTCGGTCTTCGTTTAACGCGTCTCGGTTCAGCTCTGCCCGGGCGGTTCCCCACTGATTTATA
>CANMHY010000030.1 GCA_947497675.1 Alphaproteobacteria bacterium | reverse complement strand
TTCTAAAAATACCTCTTTTTTACTGAATTTGGACAAAGATGGGTATAGACCAGCTTGTTAAGGAATCTCTCCTCTTTAGGGGCGAGAAGATGTCAATCTTTTTTTTGGGAGTGGCACCATCTCTTAAAAATGGTGCCCAGAGGCGGATTTGAACCGCCGACACACGGATTTTCAGTCCGTTGCTCTACCAGCTGAGCTATCTGGGCACGTAGCCTTTCCCTTTCTATTAAAAAAAAAGGATTGTGTCTAGCATATAATAAGGGAAATCCTATTTAAATTTTTTTTAAAGTCTGAAAGTAAGAACTTTTTAGAGGAAGATTCGGGTTTTTAGGAGAGCTGTTTTTAGGATATATTTTCTTTTCCCTGAGGAATTCCAGCGCCCAGTGATTTGTAGAGATTGATGGCAGCAATAGCATATTCTTCCGCACTGGAGGCGGATTTAAGATCTCCTCTAAGTTCTGCTTGTTGTTTTTGAATGACGTCTAAATAATCTGCGGATCCTGCATCATAGAGATCTTCTGTGAGCACGCTTGTTATTTTTTGAGAGGAAAGGATCTTCTGCATTTTTTGATAGAAGATGGCTTTGTTTTTAAGGGTTACCAGGGCTGTTTCAACGTCTGCAAGAGCTCTTAGAATAGCGTCTTGATAGGCATAGAGCCTTGCATCTCGTTCAGCTTCTTGAGATTTGATGGAATCTCGTATCCGTCCAAAATCAAAAATGGGCCATGTGAAATCGGGTCCGACATTAAACGTTGTACTTCTTGAGCGGATGAGTGTGGTGCCGTTTCTGCTGTTATAGCCCCATGAACCCGTAAGTGAGAATTTTGGAAAAAGATCTCCGGTGAGAAGACCAATTTCTGAGGTTGATTCAGCGAGAGCTCTCTCGGCCGCTTGGATATCAGGTCTCTGTTCAAGCACCGTTGAAGGAAGATCTGAAAAGACAGAAGGGGGTGGCAGAGGAATGGGGTGAGGGCGTGCGAGGTATTGATAAAGAGCGGTGGGTGGTTTTCCGAGGAGAATGGCCAGTTGATGGAGAGCCGTCTTAAGCGTGACCTCAAGGGAGGTTTTATCCGCAAGAGCTGTGTCATATGTGCTTTGAGCGTCTTCAGCGGTTTGTTGGTTGACACTTCCTGCAGACATTAAATCTTGTGTGAGCTGAAGGGCTTCTTGGGAGAGGTTTATAAGTTGAGTTTGATGCTGAATTTGTGTTTGTGTACTGCGTAGGGCAATATAGGTTTGAGCTACACTTGCCTGAAGGCTCAATAAAACGCCCTTTACATCAGCAACACTTATATCAAAGGTGGCCTGAGCCATTTCTTCAGCACGTTGGATACGACCAAAGAGGTCAAGTTCCCAAGAGGTGGAAACACCTAAATGGACATCATTATATGTCCCCAAATAATAAGTGGGATTATAGGTAGGTGCATTTTTACTCTTGCGTTCACGTTCGTAGGCTCCTTCCATTGTGAAGGTGGGGAAGAACGCTGTATCGGCTTGCGCTAAGAGATGACGGGCGGATTCTAAACGGGCTAAAGCCTCCTTCAATCCTAAATTATGCGTCACGGCCTCCGCCATAAGCGTGTTCAAAAGAGGGTCTTGAAAATTCTCCCACCAGGCAGATTCAAGAGAGGGAGGATTACGGATTGTATCATGAGGCGCATTTTCCCAAGAAGAAGGAAGAGAGATATCTAGTTTTTGATAATCAGGACCAACACCACATCCTTGAAGTGTTAAGAGGCTTAGAAAAATTGAGAGGAGATAAATTCTTTTCATTTCGACGTCTCCAAAGGTCCTCCATAGCGCACATCCGGGGCGACAGGAAGTGCTTTGATATAGACGTCGAGTTGTTGTCCGACATAAACGGGAAACTTCTCTGGATCAAAGGAATAAACAACTTGCAAAACGCGTGTATCCACAATTTCAGTGGCATCTCCATTAAGGTTTTGTTTGGGGATGACATAGGGTTCGGTATAAGCATAGGTTAATTTCGTTGAAAGATTCGGATTGCCGCGGACAAATGCTTTGGCTTCTGCTCCATTATGAAAACGCCAAGCATCCGCTTCATCAATGTCAATACGGACATCGTAATGCGCCTTTGGACCAAGTAGCATTAAAGGTGAACCAGAGGGGTCTGTAGAGGCGTATTGACCGGGGCGTGTGTTGACTTGAAGGACATGACCGTCAAGCGGAGAGGTAACTGTGCAAAGGGCTATGTTAACTTTGGCAGCTTGGACTTGGGCCTTTGCAACATCAGAAAGGCTTTTGGCATGATCAACGGCCGTTCTCGCCATTGCGACATCATTTTGAGCTTTCAGAAAATTTGACTTTGAAATAGCCCGTTTATCCACAATTTTTGCAATGAGATTATATTGGTCTTGAGCACTTTTGAGGGTGGACTTTGCTTCACAAACTGAAGCTTGTGCAGCTTTTAAATTGGCTTTTTGGGTCTTGAGAGCGGCTTGCTCTGCTCTATCATCAATGGTGAGGAGAGTCTCTCCTTTTTTGATGACGGCTCCAGGTCTTACTTGAACGCGCGTGACAATTCCCGCTAGGGGCGTTCCGAGCGCGGTATTTTGTTGAGAGGACTCTACGATTCCGCTGCCTGCAATAAAAAAGTCAAAGGGAGATGTTGTTGGTGCAACGAGCGGGACTTGAACCAAAGGTTTTTTAGAGGAGAGGTAACCCATGAAAAGACCCCCACCAATACCAAAAAGTGACGCGCCAATAAGAAAGTGGAGGAGAGATATTTTTTTCATTCTAAAGCCTCATGGGGTGATATAATTTTTAAAATACGTCCGTCTTCCATCTTTGCAATGCGATCTGCAAAAGAATAGGTTCGAACATCATGCGTGACAACAATGAGAGCACATTTTTCACGCATGGAGAGGTCTTTCAAGATACTCATCACACGGTGGCCATTTTCACTGTCCAAGGCACTCGTGGGCTCATCACATACAATGAGCCGCGGAGAGTGAATAAGAGCACGGGCGATGGCAACACGTTGTTGCTGGCCTCCAGAAAGCGTCGATGAAAAGGCATCAGCACGATCTTCTAGACCGACTTTTTTGAGCATTTCCCTGCCCTGCTCTGTTGCTTCAAGATGCCCCATTCCTTGTATCATGAGGGGTATTCCAACATTCTCTGCGGCTGTCAGCGTGGGAAAGAGGTTGTAAGATTGAAAGACGAAGCCAATCATTTTGGATCGAAAGGTACATAAAGCAAGGGGGGAAAGGTCATGGATGTTTTGGCCATAGACATCGCAAATCCCACTTGTTTGCGTTAAAATGCCCGCAATGATGGAAATAAGAGTGGTCTTACCGCATCCAGAGGGACCCGCTAAAATCAAGAGCTCTCCATCCATAACCTCTAAGTTGATTCCTTGAAGCGCGATGACTTCATTAGAGCCACTATCGAATTTTTTGGTGAGATTTTTACAGGAGACCGCGATTTTCATGGGTTAATTCCGAAATACAATGGCTGGATCAAGTTTAAAAATTTGATGGAGACTTAAGATCGCTGAAAATGCTGAAATGACAAGGATGCCCCCTAAACTGAAAAGCATGAGGGAATAGGGAAAACGAAAGGCAAGCATGGAATCTTGTGTTAATAAAGCACAAAGACATGTGACACCAAGTCCGAGTCCGTAGCCCAAGAAAGCGACAAACAAGGCTTGAGAAACAATCATGAAGAGGAGTACTTTATTGGAAATTCCCATAGCTTTGAGCACGCCAAAATAGCGCATATTTTCGAGGGTAAAGTTATAAAAAGTTTGACCTGCAATCGCGGCGCCTACAAGAAATCCAAGAAGAACAGAAATCCCAAAGTTGATGGGAATTCCGGTGTATTTAAGATAATATTCGATGGTCAGATCTATGAATTGTTCTTTGGTATAGGCGCCGAGACCTGTTTGCCGATGAATGCGATCACAGAGCGTTTGAAGATTTTCACCTTCTTTTGCTTTCACAAGAATGAACGTTAACGTTTGACGTTGGGGAGGGGAAAATTGAATGGCCCGTTCAAACGTTGTAAAAATAATAGGTTGTGATTGAAAGGTACGGCTTGTCTTTGCAATGCCAACAACGATGGCTCTATGATCATTTAACTCTAAGCGTTGACCAATTTGGAGGGGAATCTTGGCGCCTCCTGGGACGCGAGGAGGCGTCGCCAATTTATCGAGAGCCCCTTCTTGATTAACGACGATGCTGTCGGATTGATGCAAATCATTAAGGTTACCTTGAAGGAGGACAGCTGGAGCTCCAATAAAAGTCGCTCTGTCAACGCCAATGAGATTGCAATTTTGAAATCCTCCCCCTGGAAGCCGTGCGGTGACGAGACCCTTGAAGAGAGGTTTTGCCCAAGCAACACCTTCGATACTGGCGACTTCATAGAGGGCAGGTGAGGGAAGAGGTTTGTTATCATCGATAAATTGTACCTCAGGATCCATGACCCAAATGTCAGGAAGTGCCAGATCTGTAATGAATCCAAAAGTACGTGTCATGAGCCCAACAAAGACCCCCGGTTGTTGGGTCATAATGAGGCCGGCAAATGTGAGGCCTACAACAATTCCCAAAAATTTGCTGTGGTTCCCAACGAGCATCCGCCAGCCAATGTAGAGCATTCCTCCGTTTGAAAAGAGGGATGTTGGATTTTCCTGAAGAGACGAAAAAGGGAGAGGTTTTTCGGAAATGATGGGACTCCTGTTTGAGATTTTATCTTTTTTTCATCCTTGCAAATTTAGTCTTCTTAGGAAAGAGTTTTTTTGTTTTTAGGCGTCTTTTTGTTTCATTTTCTTAACAAGGTTACTCGTACTTTGATCTGGAATAAGATTCACAAGATGAACTCTGCCGCCATAACCCATGACTTCAGAACTTCCGACAACGGTTTCGACGGTATAATCAGCCCCTTTTACAAGGACGTCAGGTTTTAAGGTTGTAATTAACGTATAGGGCGTCTCTTCTTCAAATAAAACGATACAATCAACGACTTCAAGGGCTGCAAGAACAAGAGCCCTTGATTCTTCTCCTTGAATGGGACGGGTTTCTCCTTTAAGATTTTTGATGGAAGCGTCTTTATTAAGGCCAATAATAAGACGATCACATTGCGCTTTGCTTTCTCTCAGAACATGAAGATGCCCAGGGTGCAAAAGATCAAAGCACCCATTTGTAAATCCTACTTTTAAGCCGCGACGTTGCCACTTAATTCTTAAATCCAAGGCCTGAGAAAGAGAACATATTTTTTGAGGAGAAAGGGCGTTTTGATGATGAAGGGCGCCTTGAAGTTCTTTCTTTTCAATGGCAGCTGTTCCCACTTTTCCAACAACAATTCCCCCCGCAGTATTTGCCATTTGAACTGCAACGTCAAGAGAAAGACCCTCATTTAAGGCCCCAGCTAGAACGGCTACAACCGTATCTCCAGCCCCTGAAACATCAAAAACTTCCAAAGCGCTTGCCGGAAAATGATGTGTGTGTGTTTGTGTGACAAGGGTCATGCCTTGTCCTCCCCGTGTGACAAGAACGGTTTCAATGTCGTGGTCTCTTCTTATTTTTTGGGCAGCTTGAATACACTCTTCATGTGTTTCTGTCGGAAGATCTGTTGCGAGGTGAAGTTCTTGACGGTTTGGGGTTAAGATGGTGGCTCCCTTATACCTGCTGTAATCTTTTCCCTTGGGGTCAACAATAATGACTTTTTTCTGGGAGTGGGCCTCCTGAATAAGCGGAATTAAGAGATCTTTTGAAAGAACGCCTTTGCTGTAGTCGGAAAGAATCATAATATTTGTGTGGGGAAAAGCCTCCAGGATTTTTTTCTTTAAGGTCACACTGTGTTCGGGGAGGATTCCCTCTGGAAGTTCTTTATCGACGCGCAAGAGTTGGTGGGTTCCTGCAATGAAACGTGTTTTTTGTGTTGTTTTAAAATGGGGGCATTTTAAGAATTGAGGAGAGATGAAAGGAGAGGACTGGATCATGGCCTCAAGCGTTTCAGCTGCATCATCGTCACCCAAAAGGCCAATTAAGAGAGAGGGGATTTCAAGGCCTTCGAGATTGCGAACAACGTTTCCGACGCCCCCCAAAAGAGATTGTTCATGAATATATCGAAAAACAGGAATCGGGGCCTCAGGAGAAATGCGACTCACGCTCCCTTGCACAAAAATGTCCAACATGATGTCGCCAACACAAAGGATCGGCATTTTTGGGGAAGATGAAAAAAAATTTAAGGTATCATTGATCATTTTCTTCTGATTTCTGTAAATTATGGAGCTTAGACTGTTATAATAAGATTCACATTAAAATTCAAGGTAATTGAAGCTTTCTTGAACAGCTTGGTGAGATCAATCAAAGGGGGAGATGGAAGTTTTTAATTAAAAAATCTCAATAACGCGATCAAATAACAGTCATAGAATATGATTATCAAAGATCGATGGAGCTTGTGCTTTATACTGTATAATTTGTGAGTCTGTTGTAAGGAGTTGAAATTTTTCAGATTGGGCTTGGGCAATTAAGAGTCTATCAAAGGGATCGGCATGGATCATGGGGAGCTTTTCAAGAGATTGAATATGTCTGAGTTCTAAGTTGATCCACGCATAACCCGTTTTTTCAATAAGCTCAATTAGATTGTCTGGAACAGTCAATTTCCCAAGATTTTTTTTTATGATGATTTCCCAGTAACTAATGATACTTACACCAACAAAATTTTTTTTATTTTCCAAAATAGGAAGAAAGGGTTTTATTTTATTGAAATTTCCTGAAATAGACCATAATAAAACACACGTATCTAATAAGAATTTCATTCAAAATATCCTTTTAATTCAATAGGTAGATGATCAAAATCATCGCTTATCGTTATGGTGTTTTTTCCAAGCCCCAATGTTCTTTTTTGAGATTCTTTGTATTCTATTAACTGTGCAACGGGGGTGCCATTTTTACAAATGATGATGGGTTCATGAGATTGGGTAACCTGTTGAATGTATTTTGAAAGATTTGTTTTGGTGTCGTGAATATTTAAAAATCGCATGTGATTTTCCTATGGCCTTCATTTTAAGGGATTAGTTTAAACTAAGTTTAGTCTAGTCTAATTTTTAGAAAAAGTCTAATGAAATTAGTTAACGTACGGCAAGTGCATCTAAATAATAGAAAAATCCCTAAGAAAATAATTAAGAGAGACCTTTGCGTTGAATAAAAAAAGAACACCAAAAAAAACCAATCTCAAAAAAAATCATCAAATTTTTCAAAAAGTGATTTTTTTATGAAAAATTGACCATCTTTATCCTAAAAATAGTGTTTTTAAGTGTATTTTCTCCTTTTTT
>CANMHY010000029.1 GCA_947497675.1 Alphaproteobacteria bacterium | reverse complement strand
GAGCTGCATCTACACCTTCTGCTAGAGCAATCAACTCTCCTCTAACTTGAGCATTTCCTGCAACTGTTGCATCTATGATCTCTTGCGTAATGTTTCCAACGCGGACTGGATCTACTCCGTTTGCAAGCGTTATCAACGCTGCTAGTTCTGCTGCATTTCCTGTTTGCGCAATTGTTGCTGCTACGATTTCAGGAGTAATATTTTCAGCATGAGCATCATCTACTAGACCCTGCAATAGAGCAACAAGGGCAACTTTAACATCTTCATTATCACTAAGAGCCATGGCAATGAGAACATTTGGTTTTCTTCTGCCTACAACAACACCAGCATCATTTAAACGGTCTCTAATCTCTTGATGAGAAGCAATTAAGTGAGCCCATTCATCCTTATTTTTCTTTGTAAGTGTCTCTACATCTTTCGCTGAAGGATGAACACCTCCTAACATGTCTGTTAACACTTCTTCGACATATGCTCTCGTTGCAGTATTAAAAGTATCGTTTAAAGATTCGGCAGCTGGCGCAGCTTTTCTTGCTTCATGAACTCTCTTTAATATATCTTCTTTCGCCTCTTCATTATCGGTAAATTTTCTTGCTTCAGTAACAGCAGAAAGACGCGCGGCTGATTGAGTAGGGACAGCTGCCACAAACTTGCTTTCTGCATCCGTTTTAGTTACACCGCTAAGCCGAAGTCCACGCGCATAACGAGGATTATCATCCATCGCTGATCCAGACTGAAACCCAAATAAGGCGACCTGAATCACGAGAACACTTGCACATGTCCGAAAACTTAACTTCTTGCTCATTTTTGTTGCGTTCATTTTTACAAAATCAATTTTCATTATTAGAATCCTTATGTTAAATTAAACCGTTTTTAATTAGTATATTAATGATCAGGCCTTCAATATCACTATGCTTTTTAATTTCTATACTGATCATCTGTTAAATACAAATTTCTGAGCCTCATTTAGAGAAACTATAGATTTATAAAAAAAATCAACTGAAAAAGTCAATCTCTTTATAATATTTTATCCTTTTATCCATTGTCTTTCATTTTGTCCCTTTGAAATCACGCCTTTTTAAAAATTTCTTTTTTTGAATTTTTTCGTCTTTTTCCCTTTTTTAAGTTTTGCATTCTGTTTTTGTTTCACTTATAAGGGGGCTTATGAATTCTTTTTTACATGGCTGGCTCATCATTGATAAACCCTATGGGGTCTCTTCAACACATGTTGTGAGTCGCCTTAAATACTTTTTGCGCTCTACTTTTTTCCCTTCTTTTAAAAAAATGCCTTTAAAAATTGGGCATGGGGGCACTTTAGATCCTTTAGCGACAGGCGTTCTTCCCATTGCCTTGGGAGAGGCCACAAAAACGGTTGACTATATAATGGGATCTTTAAAAGAGTATGTTTTCGAGGTGACGTGGGGAGAGTCTCGTGCAACCGATGACCGTGAAGGAGACGTGATTGAAACATCTCCCCGTCGCCCCTCTCCTTCAGAAATTACCCAGGTACTCCCCTCCTTTCTTGGAAATATTTCTCAAATTCCACCGATTTATTCCGCTTTAAAAGTAAACGGCGTAAGATCTTATGCACGCGCACGCCAAGGAGAAGAGGTTATTTTATCCCCGCGCCTCGTTACCGTTGAAACCTTGACCCTTCTCGAGGCCAAAAAAAATTCTGCAACTTTTTTTATAAATTGCGGAAAAGGAACTTATATTCGTTCAATCGCCCGGGATCTCGCAAAAACATTAGGAACGTGCGGATATGTTTCTGCCTTAAAACGAACAAAAGTAGGTCTTTTTGATCTTTCTTGCACAATTTCTCTGGATAATCTTGAAAGACTGGGGCATAAGATAAGTGAGAATCTTTTTTCGCTTGACGCCGTGCTGGACGACATCCCGGCCGTGAGTGTCTCAGAAGAGCAAGCTTTAGCCCTTAAGCAAGGCCAAAAAGTAAGCTTTTCAGATGAGCCTCAATTGCTGTTAAAGGGACAAAAGCCTCTCGTTGTTGTTAAAACCCTAGGTAAGAATATTATTGGTTTTGGTCATTATGACGTGCCGCTGATGTCTTTACATTTAAAACGAGGATTTAACTTAGATTAAAAACGCTACTATTTTATATAAAGGAGTATTCTGATGTCGCTTTCAAAGGAAATCAAACCAGAAATTATCAAGAAATTTGCCCAAAAAGAAGGGGATACGGGATCCCCAGAGGTGCAAGTTGCCCTTCTCACAGAACGCATTAAAGAACTCGCGACCCATCTTGAAACGCATAAAAAAGATATGAGTTCAAGACGCGGTCTTCTCGTTATGGTAGGTCAGCGTCGCAGATTGCTTGACTACCTCAAGAAGCATCATGTCAGTCGCTATGAGGCTCTCATCCGTGAACTTGGATTGCGTCGCTAATTGAATCTATTGAATCTTACGTCATCCCTAGTGAGGGATATGTTTTAAATTGTTAAGGAAATATGTATGTTTACAGTCTATCGTGAAGAAATAACTTGGGCAGGAAGGCCCCTCATTTTTGAGACCGGTCAAATTGCACGGCAAGCCGACGGTTCCGTCCTTGTTCGTTATGGCGAAACAGCCGTTTTATGCACTGTTGTTGCCGCTAAAAAACCAAAGCTTGATGTTAATTTCTTCCCTCTCTCGGTTCATTATCAAGAGAAAACCTTTTCTGTAGGCCGTATTCCCGGTGGATTCTTTAAAAGAGAAGGGCGCCCAAGTGAGCAAGAGGTTCTTGTCTCACGTCTCATCGACCGCCCAATTCGTCCTCTTTTTCCAAAAGAGTTCAGAAATGAAACCCAAGTGATTTGTACGGTCTTGAGTTATGACCGCGAAAACGAATCCGATATTGCCGCTCTTTTGGGCGCTTCCGCCGCTTTAACACTTTCAGGTATTCCTTTCTTAGGCCCCATTGGAGCAGCACGCGTTTCGTATAAAGAGGGAAACTATATCCTCAATCCAACCCCAACGGAGATTAAAGAGTCTGTTTTGGATCTTGTGGTTGCTGGAACATCTGAAGGCGTTCTCATGGTTGAATCAGAAGCCCATGAGCTCTCTGAAGAAATCATGCTCGGCGCCGTCAACTTTGGACACGAAGCGTTTCAAGAAGTCATTCAAGCGATTATTCGCCTTGCTGAAAAAGCAGCCAAAGCGCCTTGGGTTCTTCCCCCAGCGTATCCTGGGCTCGAAGCTCTTACAAAGAAAGTCCAAGACCTTGTAACAGATGATCTTAAGGCCGCCTTCAAGCATCCCCTTAAACAAGAGCGCTATGCACTCTTTGATGCAGCCCATGCAAAAATGAAAGCTGCCTTTCCCGACGATGAAGTTCCTTTCCCCATTCTTGAGGACATTTTTCATGACATCAAACATGAAATCGTTCGAACACAGGTTTTAGATACAGGCATCCGCATAGATGGACGCAACGTGACAACAATTCGTCCCATTGAGTCTGATGTTCAAATTTTGCCTCAAACCCATGGAAGTGCTCTTTTTACACGGGGCGAGACCCAAGCTCTTGTTGTTACAACGCTTGGAACAGGGGAAGATGAACAAATTATTGACGCGCTTGAAGGAGAGTACCGTCAACACTTTATGCTTCACTATAACTTCCCTCCCTTCTCCGTTGGCGAAACAGGTCGCGTTGGATCTCCGGGTCGACGTGAAGTCGGCCATGGAAAATTGGCGTGGCGGGCTCTTCATCCTGTTCTTCCTAAAAAGACAGACTTTCCGTATACCATTCGTGTTGTCTCTGAAATCACAGAGTCCAATGGATCTTCTTCCATGGCAACAGTTTGCGGAGGATCTCTCTCTTTGATGGACGCTGGTGTTCCCCTTCTAAGACCCGTTGCTGGAATTGCCATGGGACTTATTAAAGAAGGTAAAAAAGTTGCCGTTCTTTCAGATATTTTAGGAGATGAAGATCATCTCGGAGATATGGATTTTAAAGTTGCCGGAACGAGCGTTGGCATTACAGCGCTTCAAATGGACATTAAAATTACCAGCATCACCCCTGAAATCATGAAGGATGCTCTTCATCAAGCTCAAGAAGGTCGTATCCATATTCTCGGAGAAATGTCCAAAGGCTTAGGCGTTGCTCGGGAGACCTTAAATGAACACGCCCCACGCATCCAAACCATTCAAGTTCCTCGGGATAAAATTCGGGAGATTATTGGAACGGGCGGTAAGGTGATTCGCGATATTTGTGAAACCACCGGCGTTAAAATTGATATTGAAGATGACGGCACCACACGAATTGCCGCTGCCGATACAAAATCCATTGAAGCTGCTTTAGAGCGTATTAATTCGATCATTGCCGTCGCAGAGATTGGTGTTGTTTATACGGGTAAAGTTGTTAAAACAGCAGAATTTGGTGCTTTTGTTGCTTTCTTAGGCGCGCAACAAGGTCTTGTCCACATCAGTGAACTTGCTGCAACGCGTGTGGCAAAGGTAACCGACGTGGTTAATGTCGGAGATACCATTAAGGTAAAAGTCATTGGTATTGACGATCAAGGAAAAGTTCGATTAAGTGTAAAAGCTTTGACAGCGCCCACTCCAGAAACCTTAGATAGGTGATTCGTTGAGTTTCATAAACCCTCTTTCTTTATCTGGTCAACTTGTTTTCCCCTTAATTGAAGGTGGAAAAGGAATTGGTGTTACTAACGGCATCAGCTCTGGTACATGGGCAAAAGCAGGCGGGGTTGGAACGTTCTCAGGCGTCAACGCTGATCTTATCGATGATGACGGCACGTTTATACCGCTTGTTTATCAGGGGAAAACGAGACGGGAACGTCATGACGAACTCATCGAGTATTCCATCAAAGGGGGAATCTCACAAGCCCGTCGTGCTTTTGATATTGCGGGTGGCATGGGACGCATTCATATGAATGTTCTCTGGGAGATGGGATCTGTTGAACGCGTTCTTCATGGTGTTTTATCTCATACCAAAGGACTCATCCATGGGCTTACCTGTGGCGCGGGGATGCCCTATCGACTTGGGGAGATCGCCGCTCAGTATCAAATTTATTTCTACCCCATCGTCTCTTCGGGACGCGCCTTTCGGGCCCTTTGGAAGCGTGCCTATTTTAAAACCAAAGAGTGGCTTGGAGGCGTCGTTTATGAAGACCCCTGGCTTGCAGGTGGACATAATGGTCTGAGCAACAGTGAAAACCCTGACCTTCCCGAAGATCCCTATCCACGCGTAAAAGCGTTAAGAGAAGTGATGGATGAAGCGGGGCTCTCCCACGTTCCGATCGTTATGGCAGGGGGTGTCTGGCATTTAAAAGACTGGGAAAACTGGATCGATAATCCGGAACTTGGACCCGTTGCCTTTCAATTTGGAACGCGTCCCTTGCTCACGCAAGAAAGTCCGATCTCGCCGGAATGGAAACAAAAACTCTTAACACTGAAAGAGGGGGATATTTATTTAAACTCTTTTAGTCCAACGGGTTTTTATTCCTCTGCCGTTGAAAATGGTTTCATAAAAGATCTCAAGGAACGCGCCCTCCATCAAATCGCCTTTTCTGTTGAGCCCATCGGTGAGCATCAAATTCCATACCCCCATGGTCCCCGTGGACGGCTTCTCTATCTTGCTCCCGGAGACCGGGAACGCGCAGAAGCTTGGATCGCACAGGGATTCATTGAATCTTTAAAAACACCTGATTCAACGCTTGTTTTTGTCTCATCTGAAAAAGCTCAAGAAATTAGAAAAGACCAAATTGACTGTATGGGATGTCTCAGTGCGTGCAGGTTTAGCAATTGGTCTCAAAATGAAGAAGGAACCACTGGGAAAAAAGCGGATCCCCGTTCTTACTGCATCCAAAAAACACTTATGAATATCGTCCATACATCTGATGTAGAAAATCAACTCATGTTTGCAGGACATGGCGCTTACCGATTTGCACAAGATCCTTTTTATAAAAATGGATTTATTCCAACCGTAAAACAATTGGTGGATCGGATTTTGACGGGAGAGTAATTTAAAGGACCTTAAAAAGATTTTTTTTAAAAGTATCGACTCAGGAGAGGAACAGAGGAAAATGATGAAAAAATTAGGACTTGAAAAAGGTCCGTGGGGACCGAGAGACGGTGAAGATACACGTAAAAAACCATCTTCTTCAGAGGAAAACAATCCTTGGGCTCAAAAATGGAAAACACCTTTTGGAGAAACACCGAAGGGGTTTCAGGACTTTTTTAAATCTAACTCGAAAAACGGTAAGGGTAAAGGAGGCGATCTTCCTCCTTTTCTGAAAGAAAAGAAAAGTATTCTTTTAATCTTCCTTGGTATTTTTGTTCTTTGGATGCTCACCGGCTTTTACCGTGTTCAACCGGACGAAGTGGGCATTGTTTTACGTTTCGGAAAATGGGTCAGAACAAGTCAAGCGGGTCTCAATTATCACCTGCCTTCTCCCATTGAGACGGTTATTCTCCCCAGTGTCACGCGTATTAACCGGATTGATCTTGGATTTCGTTCTGGAAAAGATGGGATCTCAAGTCAAATTCCAGAAGAAAGCCTTATGTTAACAGGCGATGAAAATATCGTGGACATCAACTTTACCGTTTTTTGGTTGATCAAAGATGCCGGAGACTTTTTGTTTAAAATTCGCTCTCCCAATGCAACGGTTAAAGCAGCCTCTGAAAGCACCATGCGTGAAGTCATTGGACAAACGCCCATTGCTGAATCTATGGCAGAGGGACGCCGTCAAATTGAAGAAAAAGTTAAAACGCTTCTTCAAGACCTCATGAATGAATACCAAGCTGGCATTGAAATCACGGAAGTTCAACTTCAACGCGTTGACCCTCCTGCAGAGGTCATTGACGCCTTTCGAGATGTTCAACGTGCACGGGCTGACTTAGAACGGCTTCGCAATGATGCTGAAGCTTATCGCAATAAAATCATCCCAGAGGCGCGTGGAGATGCTGAAAGTATCATCCAAGAGGCCGCTGGATATAAACAACAAGTGATTCAAGCTGCAGAAGGTGAAGCCAATCGTTTCAACTCCGTCTTAAGTGCTTATAAAACCGCTCCTGAAATCACGGCAACAAGAATGTCTCTTGAGACGATGGAAGAGATTTTTTCAAATGCCAACAAAGTCATTATGGATGGAAGTCAAGTAAAGGGCGGAAATATTTTGCCCTATCTTCCGTTGGATGGACTCAAGCCTAAGGACATCAAGATGCCGGATGTCTCTTCACAAGGAGATGAACAATGAATTTTCTTCAAAACCGTCTTGTCATAATGCTCCTGACCGTTGTTGGTTTTTTGATTGTTTTTTTGAGTCTCTCTCTTTTTGTGGTGACGCAAACTGAACAAGGGCTTGTTTTACAATTGGGCGATCCTGTCCGAACAATCCATAATCCGGGCCTTCATATGAAAATTCCGGTCATTCAAAACGTTATTTTTTATGACAATCGCCTCCTTGATGTCGATCTGAGCCCTGAAGAAGTTATCGCCGCGGATCAAAAACGCCTCGTTGTGGATACCTTCCTAAGGTATCGAATCA